>CAJPQE010000055.1:0-11729 GCA_905372795.1 Streptococcus cristatus
AAACATGGCACGTGTTAAAGGTGGCGTTGTATCACGCAAACGTCGTAAACGTATTTTAAAGTTAGCTAAAGGTTACTATGGAGCAAAACACATCTTGTTCCGTACTGCAAAAGAGCAAGTAATGAACTCTTACTACTATGCATACCGTGACCGTCGTCAGAAAAAACGTGACTTCCGTAAATTGTGGATCACTCGTATCAATGCGGCAGCTCGTTTGAACGGACTTTCATACTCACAATTGATGCATGGTTTGAAATTGGCTGAGATCGAAGTAAACCGTAAAATGCTTGCTGACTTAGCTGTTAACGATGCAGCAGCTTTCACAGCTCTTGCAGATGCAGCTAAAGCTAAACTTGCTAAATAAGAATACAAAAAGTTGAAACATTGTTTCAACTTTTTTCTTGTCAGGATGACAATCGCCAAGTGTTTTAGTATAATATAGTGAGAATAGATGGAGGACTGAATGATGATGTCAAATCGGCTAGCTTGGGATGAATACTTTGCAGCACAGGCACTTTTGATTGCCAATCGTTCGACCTGTAAGCGCGCCAAGGTCGGTGCGGTCTTAGTCAAGGATAATAAGGTCATATCGACCGGCTACAATGGCTCTGTTTCAGGAACAGAGCACTGTATTGATCATGAGTGTTTGGTCATCGATGGTCATTGCGTACGAACCTTGCATGCAGAGGTCAATGCTATCTTGCAGGGAGCGGAGCGGGGCGTTCCTAAGGGATTTACGGCTTATGTGACTCATTTTCCTTGTCTCAACTGTACCAAGCAACTGCTTCAAGTCGGCTGCAAGCGGGTGGTTTACATCAACCAATATCGGATAGATGACTATGCTCAGTATCTTTACAGGGAGAAAGAAGTGGAACTGGTGCATTTGCCACTGGAAGATGTGAAAGAAGCCATTGCTCAGACAGAGTTGGTATAGTTTGTTTGAAATGTTTAGCACTAATAATCCACTTGAGTAGAATAAATCTAAATGATAAAGTTATAGTTTTGAACTATAACTTTTCTTTTGAAAATGATTCAGCATAATTCTAAAAATCATGATATAATGGAGAGGTTATATAGTCCCGATAAGATGGTAGGAAACTTCTATCAGTACTTTGTAACTCGCAAACAATGACGGCTCCAAAGTCACTCGTCATTCAACGGTTGCAGCTATGCAGCGGTCACCCTATGCGCCTTACTAGCTTCAGAAATAAAAAGGTATCGTTTTTATTCCTTTTGCGTCGTAACTCGTGGGCGAGATGATTTGCAATCATTTTGGAGTTTGTTTACTTGTTTAATATTTTTTAAGGGGGGACATTTCTATGTCAGAACGTAAACTTTTCACGTCTGAGTCTGTATCGGAGGGACATCCCGATAAGATTGCAGACCAAATTTCCGATGCTATTTTGGATGCTATTTTAGCTCAGGATCCAGAGGCTCATGTCGCAGCTGAAACTGCTGTTTATACAGGCTCCGTTCATGTTTTTGGAGAAATTTCGACTACAGCCTATGTAGATATCAATCGGGTGGTTCGTGATACCATTGCAGAGATTGGCTACACCAATACAGAGTATGGCTTTTCTGCAGAGACAGTTGGAGTCCATCCATCTTTGGTGGAACAGTCGCCAGATATTGCTCAAGGGGTCAATGAAGCATTTGAGGTGCGAGGAAATACTCAAAAAGATCCGTTGGATTTGATTGGGGCTGGTGACCAAGGCCTTATGTTTGGTTTTGCGGTGGATGAAACGCCAGAGCTCATGCCATTGCCTATTTCTCTCAGTCATAAACTGGTGCGTCGCTTGGCAGAACTGCGCAAGTCAGGTGAATTGTCTTATCTGCGACCAGATGCCAAGTCTCAGGTTACGGTCGAATACGATGAAAATGATCGACCAATTCGTGTAGATACGGTAGTTATTTCTACTCAGCATGATCCTGAAGTCAGCAATGAACAGATTCATCAGGATGTTATCCAAAAGGTCATTGCTCAGATGATTCCAAGCGAATACTTGGATGGTCAGACCAAGGTCTTTATCAATCCTACTGGCCGCTTTGTTATCGGTGGTCCGCAAGGGGACTCTGGCTTGACAGGACGTAAGATTATTGTGGATACCTATGGTGGCTATTCTCGCCACGGCGGTGGTGCCTTCTCTGGTAAGGATGCAACCAAGGTCGATCGCTCTGCATCTTATGCGGCTCGTTATATCGCTAAAAATATCGTAGCTGCTGGTTTGGCTAAAAAAGTAGAAGTTCAGTTGGCCTATGCTATTGGGGTAGCTCAGCCCGTTTCAGTCCGCATTGATACTTTTGGAACCGGCGTAGTTTCTGAAAGCAGACTTCAGAATGCTGTCCGCCAACTCTTTGATTTGCGTCCAGCAGGTATTATCCAAATGTTGGATTTGAAACGACCAATCTATCGCCAAACAGCTGCTTACGGTCATATGGGTCGAACAGATATCGATCTTCCTTGGGAACGCACAGACAAGGTAGCTGCGCTCCAAGCGGCTTTGCAATAAAATAGTAGCTCTCAGTTTAAACTGAGGGCTTTTTTGTCTAGGAAAATGGATAAAACTATGATATAATAAAGAGTAATACCGTGAAAGAGCTAATTTTAAAACATGAAAAAAATTGTAATTAATGGTGGTCGCCCTTTAAAAGGAGAGGTGACCATTAATGGTGCCAAAAATAGTGTTGTGGCCCTTATCCCAGCTATTATTTTAGCTGATAATGTTGTTACTTTAGATGGTGTACCGGCGATTTCGGATGTTGATAGCCTCATCGAGATTATGGAAATCATGGGAGCGACTATCAAACGGTCTGGAGATTGCCTAGAGGTTGATCCTAGAAATATCAAGAATATGCCGATGCCATCTGGTAAAATCAATAGTCTACGAGCGTCTTACTATTTCTATGGAAGTTTGCTAGGGCGTTTTGGAGAAGCGACAGTTGGGCTTCCTGGAGGCTGTGACCTTGGTCCTCGTCCGATTGATCTCCATCTCAAAGCTTTTGAAGCGATGGGTGCTCATATGACCATGGAAGGCAATTATATGAAATTGTCAACGGGCGGCAAACGCTTGGCTGGAGCTAGTATTTACATGGATACCGTTAGTGTCGGTGCCACGATAAATACGTTGTTGGCAGCAGTCAAGGCTGAGGGGCGTACGGTGATTGAAAATGCGGCACGTGAGCCAGAAATCATCGATGTAGCTACGCTGCTTAACAATATGGGAGCTCATATTCGTGGGGCTGGGACTGATATTATCACGATTGAAGGTGTAGACAGCCTTCATGGAACGCGCCATCAAGTGATTCCAGATCGGATTGAAGCTGGGACCTATATTTCTTTGGCGGCGGCAATTGGACAAGGTGTCCAGATCAATAATGTCCTTTATGAACATTTGGAAAGTTTCATTGCTAAGCTAGAGGAAATGGGGGTGCGCATGACCATTTCAGAAGACAGCATCTTTGTAGAAGGGCAGAAGGAATTAAAAGCTATTAACATCAAGACTTCGCCTTATCCTGGCTTTGCTACGGATTTGCAGCAGCCGATCACTCCGCTTTTGTTGACAGCTCATGGTCATGGAAAAATCGTTGATACCATCTATGAGAAACGGGTTAACCATGTTGCTGAATTGGCAAAGATGACTGGTAAAATTTCGACTGCTAGCAATCAGATCGTCTATGAAGGACCAAATCAACTGCAAGGTGCTTCTGTGAAGGCAACGGATTTGCGTGCGGGTGCAGCCTTGGTGATTGCTGGTCTGATGGCTCAAGGCCGAACAGAGATTACCAATATTGAATTTATTTTACGCGGTTATTCCAATATTATTGAAAAATTAAGAAGTCTGGGTGCGGACATCCAGCTCATCGAAGAATAAGCGTTCATCGCTTATTTTTTATAGAGGAAGCCTATGAATTTGTGGACACAGTTAGCAGCTTTTTCTTTTATTGAAACGGAGCATTCCTTTTTACGCCCGATTCTTTTTGGAGATGCAGAATCCCTTTATAAAATTGCTTCCAATCCGGATAATACCGAGTTTATTTTTCCGACTGAAAGTAGTTTACAGGAAAGTGAATATGTCATCGCCAATTATTTTATGAAAAATCCCTTGGGAATTTGGGCAATTTGTGATAAGGAAACGAATGAAATGATTGGTTCCATTAAATTTGAAAAAATGGACGAAATAAAAAAAGAAGCTGAACTAGGATATTTTTTGAGGAAAGACTACTGGGGACAGGGCTTGATGACCGAAGTTGTCCGTGAATTGGTTTTTCTTTCCTTTACGAAATTCGATTTTAAGCGTCTGACCATTATCACGCATGAAGAGAATATTGCTAGTCAGAAAGTTGCACAGAAAGCTGGTTTTAAGCTCTTCCGTCAGTTTAAAGGGAGCGACCGCTATACGAGAAAGATGAGAGATTACACCGAATATCGCTACGAAAAAGGAGATTTCAATGAGTAAACACCAGGAAATTTTGGCTTATCTTGAAAATCTTCCAATTGGTAAGCGGGTCAGTGTTCGGAGTATTTCAAATTACTTGGGTGTCAGCGACGGAACGGCCTACCGAGCGATCAAGGAAGCTGAAAATAGAGGAATTGTCGAAACCAGACCCAGAAGTGGGACTATCCGAGTGAAGTCGAAAAAGGTTGTTTTAGAGCACCTGACCTACAAGGAAATTGCGGATATTACTGGTTCAGAGGTGCTTGCTGGCGAAAGAGGACTGGAAAAAGAATTTAACAAGTTCTCTATCGGAGCTATGACCGAGCAAAATATCCTACGTTACTTAAACGAAGGCGGCCTACTTATTGTCGGGGATCGGACGCAGATTCAGATCTTGGCTCTTGAAAATGAGAATGCCGTGCTAGTAACGGGAGGATTTGAAGTCGATCCAGAGGTTTTAAAACTGGCCAATCGTATTGAAATTCCCGTCCTAAGAACCAAGCACGATACCTATACTGTGGCGACCATGATTAACCGTGCCCTGTCCAATATCCAGATTAAAACTGATATTTTGACAGTAGAGCAGGTTTATAGGGCCAGTCACGAATATGGTTTCTTACACGATACAGATACCGTTCGTGACTATCTGGACTTGGTTCGTCGTAATCGGACCAGCCGTTTTCCAGTCGTTAATCAGCATCAAATGCTGGTTGGTGTCGTGACGATGCGGGATGCGGGAGATAAGTCTCCTTTGACTACCTTGGATAAGGTTATGACCCGAAAAATCTTCATGACTGGTCTTTCAGCAAATATTGCCAACATCAGTCAGCGCATGATTGCAGAGGATTTTGAAATGATTCCGGTAGTGCGTGGCAATCAGACTCTTCTTGGAGTGATTACACGTCGGGATATTATGGAAAAAATGAGCCGCTCACAGATTTCCAGTCTACCGACCTTCAGTGAGCAGGTGGGCCAGAAGCTTCATCGCCAAGAGGATATTTTTTCTTTCACTGTCGAGCCTTTCATGCTGGAGCAAAATAGAGTCTTGGCTAATGGCGTCTTGACGGAAATTATCACTCGGATTACACAGCAGTTGATGACGAGGAATAGTCAGAGCTTAATCGTTGATCAGATGATGATCCATTTCTTTCAGGCTGTTCAGATTGATGATGTCCTGCAGATTCGGCCTCGGATTATTCATCAAACGCGGCGGACAGCAGTGATTGACTATGATATCTACTTAGATTCGCTATTCGTTGCCAAAGCGACGATTACTGTAAAAATTAATTAGTAAAGAGGTTAATAATGATTACTATAAAATCACAACGTGAAATTGATTTAATGGACAAGAGCGGAGATTTCTTAGCTTCTGTTCATATCGGCTTGAGAGATTTGATCAAGCCAGGTATTGACATGTGGGACATTGAAGAATATGTCCGCAAGCGCTGTAAAGAAGCTAATGCCTTGCCTCTTCAGATTGGCGTAGAGGGCAGTATCATGGATTATCCTTATGCGACTTGTTGTTCTCTCAATGATGAGGTGGCCCATGCCTTTCCTCGTCATCAAAAATTGGTAGAAGGTGATATCATCTGTGTGGACATGGTTGTTGGCTTAGTCGACAAGGCTGAATTGGATGTATCTAAGCTGGACTTTAACAACGTAGAGCAGATGAAGCAATATACAGAAAGCTTCCGTGGTGGTGTCGCAGATTCTTGCTGGGCTTATGCAGTTGGTCAGATTAGTCCAGAAGCGCAGCAGCTCATGGATGTGACTAAGGAGTGTCTCTACCGAGGAATTGCAGCTGCAAAAGTTGGTAATCGCATTGGAGATATTGGTGCAGCCATTCAAGAATATGCTGAAAGTCATGGATACGGAGTAGTTCGTGATTTGGTTGGTCACGGGGTTGGTCCAACCATGCATGAGGAGCCAATGGTGCCGCATTATGGCCGTGCAGGACGCGGTTTGCGCCTGCGGGAGGGAATGGTTCTGACTGTCGAGCCAATGATCAATACAGGTACTTGGGAAATTGACACAGACTTTGAGACCGGTTGGGCACATAAAACCCTAGATGGCGGTCTTTCTTGCCAATATGAGCACCAATTTGTCATTACCAAAGATGGTCCTGTGATTCTAACCAGCCAGGGCGAAGAAGGGACTTATTAAGTATACAGGGCTGGGCTTGTCCCAGTCTTTTTGAATAGGAGAGAGATGTGACAGGATTCATCAAAAAGATAAGAGAAAATGAATTTCTCAGAGCTTTTTTCCATTTTTATCAGGCATCGGAGGCAGATATTACCAGCATTGCTGTGGCCTACTATTTTCTGATTTCGATTTTTCCCTTGTTATTGATTGCGGCGAATATTCTGCCCTATTTTCAGATTCGGCCAGATGAGCTCTTGGTTGCGCTGAAAGACTTACTGCCAGAGTCATTGTATCTGACGATCGCCAAGGTTGTCCGAGATGTGCTGACCAAGCCTTCGACAGGCTTGCTGAGTATTTCTATCTTATCTGCCCTGTGGACTTTTTCCCAGAGCATGACTTTTTTGCAAAAGGCTTTTAATAAATGCTATGGAACGAAGCAAGGGCGGGGGCTTATCTGGGAGCGCATCTTTGCTTTTATCATGAGTCTAGGCTTGCAAGTCTTGCTAGGCTTGTCGCTCGTTTTGACCCTATTCGGGCGAATGCTGGTTGGGATTCTTTATAATTTCTGGCACTTTGACCGTGGCCTCTACCAGCAGTTGCTGACCATGACAGAGCCTACGATTTATCTGATGCTCTTTCTTTCGCTGATTCTGCTCTATTTTTCTTTACCCAATGTGAAGATTCCCAAAATCCGCTATGTCCTACCAGGTGCGACCTTGGTTCTTGCTATTATTTATAGCCTCATGAACCTTTTTACTGTTTATATTGAAGCTTACCTAGATCGCTTTTTAGATGTGCGTTTTGTCGGCTCAGTGGTGGTTGTGATTATCATGTTTTGGTTTATCCTGATTGCCAAGGTGCTAATCGTCGGTGCTGTCCTCAATGCAAGCATCCAAAGTCGTTTTGTATCGCATTTTGAAAGCCGTAGTGGTGAGCTTATTCTGAGATTTGATAACGAAGGACAAGCAGATAAGGATACAGATGTATAATAGGTGAAATATGAAACAAACAATTTTTAATGCCTCGTTAGAGGAAAGTATGAACTTAGTGACAGATCAGTATATCAAAACTTCATTTGAGGATTTCAAGGAAAAAGGTTATGAGGGAAAGCTTTTAGGATTTATTACAATGCAGTTTATCCTATTTCTAATCTTTCTTTTTAGTATTTGGGTTGATTCTCAAAATTTGCAGTTTTTATTTATGAAAGTAAGCCTCATAAATGGTGCTTTATTTGGATTGGGATTTGTAGGGTTTGCTGGCTATTTAATTGATTTAACCAAAATAAAAAATCAGTCAATACTATCATATTATTACTTCAATGTATGGTCTAATTTTGTGATTTTTCTTCTTTGCTTGCAGTGTCTAGTAATAGGTATAGCAGGAGCAGGAACGATAATTGGAGAGATTTTATCTGGTACATTATATACGGTTGCTTTTATTCTGTACTTTATTAGACTATTTCAAAATTTTCAGAAGAATATGTTCGAAATTTTATATCAAGAGTCTACTTACTCAAATAGAGGAGCAGATTTTCTCGACCGTTTTGTTGTATTTGCAAAAAGGTACGGAGGGCTTATCCTATTCCTAATAGTTATTTTCCGTATCTTTTTCCCAAACTCGGATCTTATTCAGCAAAATGGTACCTTTCGTTCAATTTTTGTAGCCATTAATCCAATAATATTTGTCCCCTTCCTTTACTTTCTGTATGTTTTAAGTGTGAACAATTTTCAAGGCTACTATCTCAAAAAATATTTGGAAGATTACCGCCAGTTATCTGACTACTCCATAGAAGACTGGTATGGGAAAGAGTCGAAAAGATACAAGGAGTCGTTGGATCAGGAAGTTTAGTCAATGCTGGCTTACCCACTCGATTTTGATGGTGATGGTACCTCCTTTTACAATGTAACCTGAACAAAATAGGAGAAAATAAATGGATAAGATACAAAAAGATATTAATGATGCACTTGAGACAACCCGAAGATTAAACTTATTAAAGATAATTTTTGTAGCACCTTTATTTTCATTGATGACTATGCTTGCGACAACTTTGCCGATAAGTTTATTTCGAATGGCTAGTGAAGCTGGGTATGACCCAACTATACCACTGACATCAATGGTTACACAGTTGACATCAGTAGAAAAAGGACTCATTCCCCCAGATAGTTTCTTTGGTTTTCTATTCTTATTTTGTTGGTGTTATTTTATTTGTTTTTATATTATTTCTAAAAGAAATCGCATTAGAGCCTACTTATTGAGTCAGATTCTTCAATTATTTTTGCTCGTAATTTTATATTATAGTTGGTTTATAGGTGTCTTGTATTTAATCCCCCTAGTAGCAATTCGTATCGTCTACTGGATTGGTTTTGTGTTATCACTGATTTACCTTGTTTATATCCTTGCCACAAAGCAACGCGCTAGCAAGGATTATTTCTCCTCAGAATATTATAAAAAGTTTCTGAATGTTATTTTATTCTTATGGTTGTTGATGTATGGAATCAATCTCTTTACTAATGGTCTTAATAATCTTCTGGCACATTTATTGCTTGCTTTATTGCCGGTTTCACCTATTTTCTTAGGACTATTTTTGGTATCATTTTTCAAGTCCAATGTAGTAACGCTAGAGAACTTGAATGCAGTCAATAAAAACCAAGAGAAATACCGTGAAAAGTATGGCTATACCATCGAGGAATGGTATGGGAAAAAGTCAAAAATGTATAAGCAATATGTTAAGAAGCAACGAGGCATTAGTAAATAAATATCTATCCGAAAATTTCCATCTGGTTTGACTTCAGGTGGCTTTTCTATGTTCTTCTCAAGCTGATTTGATATTGTAGTATTGCATGATGTGAGTAATAAGGCTGCACTAATGGATTTTAAAGGTGAAGATTATACTCGAGAGAATCTAGCTAGTGATTGTACTGACCTTTATCAAAATATATCAAGAGATTGCTTAACAAGCAATCAGCTAACCTTCCCAGTATCTATTTCTAACAAAAAGTGAGGCTAAGACTTTTTCCTAGCCTCTTTTTTGATGGTCTAGATAAGGGAAAGGCGGAAGAGTTCTGTGCGGAGGTTTAGTTCTATATAGAATTTTTCTAAGATAAGTATTTCTAAATGATTTTTATTGCATTTGCAATAAAAATCTGTTATACTATCTTCAGAAGGAGGAGGTATGTCAATTTTACGTGAGATTGGAATCATTGCTCGGGCTCTGGATTCCATCGCTAATATTGAGTTTCGTGACATAGATTTGGCGCGGGGGCAGTATCTCTATCTGGTGCGGATTGCGGAGAATCCTGGGATTATTCAGGAGGAGCTGTCAGACTTGCTCAAGGTGGATCGCTCAACGGTATCTCGTTCAGTCAAGAAGCTTGAAAGCAAGGGTTTACTGGAACAGCGGCCAGCTGCCAATAACCGCAAGAACAAGGAATGGTTTGTTACCGAAAAGGGGGCGGCCCTCTATCCTCTTATCTTAGCGGAAAACGAATATTCGGAGCAGGTGGCGTTGGAAAAATTTTCAGAAAACGAGCGAAAAGAGTTAGAAAAGTTGCTGGTACGCGTCCGAGAGAATATTACCAAGGACTGGGAGCTAGTCAAAAAAGGTCAGAAAAGAAATTATTGTGGTAGAACATGAAAATTGCAGTTGAAAATGAATTTTGGGCTTTGTTTCCAGAAGCGCAGATTAGTGTCTTAGTGGTCAAGGGGCTGGATAATAAAGTGGATGAAAGTAAGGATCCTTATTTTAAATCCCTGTTAGATAAGGGCGCAGAGCGAGCAGCAGACTTTATTCCAGATGAGAATTTCGCTCAGAATGATGTCATTCAGGAGTGGCGGCAGGCTTTCAGCCAATTCAAGACCAAAAAAGGAGCGCGTTCCTCTATCGAAGCCCTACTCAAGCGGGTCAGTCAAGGACGGGAATTTAACCCCATCAATCCTTTAGTAGATATTTATAATAGTGTTTCCCTCTCTTATGCCGTTCCTTGTGGCGGAGAGGATTTGGACAAGATTGCCGGAGGCCTTTATCTGGGTAAGGCCAAGGGTGGCGAAGCCTTTTTCCCACTGGGAGCTGAGACTGATGCACCAGCTTTACCAGAAGAGATCATCTATTATGATGAGGAGGGAGCGGTCTGCCGTTGTCTTAACTGGCGAGAAGCGCAGCGGACCATGCTGACAGAGGAGACTAAGGAGGCCATTTTGGTTATCGAGGCCATCAACGAAGAGCAGGCAGTACGCGCCCAAGCAGCTATGACTGAACTCCAGACTCTGATTGAGGATTATTTTGGTGTTAAGGGTGAAATCACCCATCTGACTCTTGATAATCCAAGCTTGGAAGTCTAAAAATAAAAACATCTGGATCAGAAATATCTGGTCCAGATTTGTTTTTATAGGAGAAATAAGCCGAACCATCTTATTTTGCCTTGTTTTTAAAGACAAAAATTTTGCTGAAGACATAGTTGAGAACGATGATCAGCACTTGAGCAATCAGAGTTTCAATGGTGTTGACCATCTTAATATCGTTGTGGACGAATTGGCCAATAATCTGCGGGAAGCTAGTGACAAAGATAAAGGTTAGCAGCAAGTTCAAGGCCATAGTTGCCAGTCGGGCTGTGAAAAATTTGACCAATCGTACTGGCCAGCCCTGTCTTTTTTGCTTGAAAACGATGGTATCGTTGGTCAAAAAGGCAAAGAGAATCCCCAGAATATCACCGGTTATCGTAGCTAGTAGTTCGTTTCCTGTCAGTTCATAGCAGAGCATCCGACTGACAACGGATACGACAGTTGTTGCTACACCAAAGAAAAGATAGGACAGAACCTCATTGTCAAAGAATTTTTTAATCAAAGTTTTCATAAGCATAGTCTATCACATTTCTAGGATTTATGCTATACTAGTGAAGTTGTCGATTTTGGGGAAATAATTTTCCCGTCTGACGCAACCCTTGGCGCTTAACTTCTTTCGCCAAGCATATTACACGCGCTCATGCGCTAAAGGAGAAAACATGAAACAAGAAAACTTATCAGTCCGTGATTTGGTTCAGATTGCCATTGTTGCTGCTATTTATGTAGCCCTTACGATTACGCCCCCTTTAAATGCTATAAGCTATGGTGCTTACCAGTTCAGAATTTCTGAAATGATGAACTTTATGGCCTTTT
>CAJPQE010000056.1:0-11502 GCA_905372795.1 Streptococcus cristatus
TTGTCCAAAAAGCCGAGATTTTTCAAAAAAGACTTGCTATCATAGTCTCAGAAGTTAAGACAGGAGAAAAGAACATGTTAGTCCAAGTAAAAAATCTGACCAAAGTTTATGGAGACAAGGTAGCAGTTAATGGCCTGAATTTAGAAATTGAGGCAGGTAGTTTTACAGCAATTCTGGGTCCTAATGGAGCAGGCAAGTCGACAACGATTCAGATGCTGATTGGACTTTTGCAGCCGACATCAGGACAAATCATTTATGCAGAACAAACCAAGCTAGGGGTGGTCTTTCAAAATAGTGTGCTGGATGCCAATTTGACAGTAGTTGAAAATCTGCAAATTCGTGCCAAGCAGTACAAGCAGGTGGAAACTGGTAAGATTGAGCGATTAATCGAGCAACTGGGGCTGGCTAGCTTTGCCAAACAACGCTACGGGACGCTTTCTGGTGGACAAAAGCGACGGGTGGACATTGCGCGAGCCCTGCTCAATAGCCCTGACTTACTTTTTCTAGATGAGCCGACGACAGGCTTGGATATCCAGACTAGAGAAAGTATCTGGAAGCTGCTTAAAGCCCTGCAGCAGAAGGAAAAGATGACCGTAGTCCTGACCACCCACTATCTAAATGAAGCTGACGACGCAGATAAGATTTACATCGTAGACCATGGTCAAGTCATTGCGCAAGGCTCTGCTGACCAGATCAAGGAGCGCTATGCCCGCAATGTTTTGCGGATTCTGACCTCAGATTCAGAGGGCTTGAAGGCCGCTTTGTCGACTAGCTGCGAATGGGAGCAAGCCAAGGAAAATGAGTTTTTCTTTTATCCTGAGACGACTAAGGAAGCCTTGGCTTTGCTGGGCCAGATTGGTTCCTATATTGAAAACTTTGAATTCCAACCAGGGACGATGGATGATGCCTTTATGGCTCTGACAGGAAGAGAGGTACGCTAAATGTTAATGTTGATCAAACGAAATTTTTTACTTTATTTTCGCAATCATAGTGGGGTGATCCTATCTCTCTTTGGAGCCATTATTCCCTTTGTTTTATATCTGGTTTTTCTAAAGAACAACATGAAAGGCTCTTGGTCAGACAGTAGTCATGCGACGGAACTACTCGACTTTTGGCTGATTAGCGGAACGCTGGCTGTCACCGCCTTGACAACCACCCTATCAGCTTTTTCACAACAAACTGAAGATCGAGAAAGAAAGGTGACCGCTGACCTCTTTATCACAGATTTGGGGCAATGGGGCTTGCGGTTTAGTTACTTAATCAGTGCCTTTGTGATTGGTTTTGTCATGCAAGTCTTCATGTTTGCTGTCATGCTGACCTACTTTATTCTAGCAGACAAGATTTCCTTTGACTGGGGGCTTCTTCCCCAGCTGGTCGGCCTCATGCTGCTCAATAGCTTGCTGGCAAGTCTCCTCAATGCGCTAGTTGTTCCTTGTTTCAAATCGGTGAATTCCTTGGGACAATACGCAACGGTCATCGGTGCCGCCTCTGGTTTTCTAGTAGGAACCTATATTCCGATTGGGACTCTGCCTAGCCTTGCTCAAAATCTCATGAAACTGACTCCCTCAACCTACATGGCTTCCCTCTTCAGACAAGTCCTGATGAAGGATTCTCTGACTGAAGTTTTTGCGGACCAGAGTCAGCTCCAGCAAGAATTTGAGAAGCTCCTAGGTATCCGTATCGAATGGCAACAGCTCTTGACAAGCCAAGAAACATACTATATAGTTGGAGTAGTGCTCACGGTAGAAGCCCTGTTCTGGCTAGGTCAAAATTGGCTGCTGAATCGACGGATGGGCTTCAAGTAAAGAAAGTAGGAGGCTTAGGTTTGCAGACAAGATTTGAAGAAGATGCTCAGATTTCTTCCCAAGACCCGCTGGTCGTCGTGAAAGCGGATCAGCTGGTTGGTGAGGCCAAGGCTGTCCTAGATTATTTGGAAAACTTCAAGGCTGGACCAAGTGGTGTCCTGCCTATTAGATCGGATGATAAGCTGGTCATGCTCAAGACGGAAGATATTATCCTGGCTGATATCAATCAAACAACCCTGATGATTTACAGTACCGAGGGCGTTTATACAACGACAGAAACGCTGACTCGTTTTCAAAATCGTCTCAATAGTCGCAATTTTATCCAGGTATCTCGGCACGCAGTCATTAACATCGATCATCTGGAATCCTTGTCGGATAGCTTTTCGGGCAATATGACTGCCAAGCTAACCAATCAGCTCAAAACCGATGTCAGTCGCCGCTATGTCAAGTTGCTCATGGACTATTTGGGAATTTAGGAGGAGAATCATGACCTTTAAAAAAATTCTTATCGGTATGCAGGATGGTCTGAGAACAGGTAGTTTGGTCTTTCTGCTGGTAGGCCTGTTCTCAGGAAAAACATTTTTGTTGACTCCTAGCTCTATTCTCAGTGTCCTCCTTGTCAGCGCCTTGATAGGAGTAGCAAGCTATATCTTTGACGCGACAGACCGCTTTCCATTTCCTTTCCTACTTTTCTGCCACTTTGTAGTGACAGCGACCATCGTTAGTCTAGCTATGATCTGCAATGGCTGGGGGACCATGCTCTTTGGTTGGTCCTTCTGGCTAAGTTTTGTTTTGATCTACCTCTTGGTTTGGTTTCTTGTCACTATTGATTCGATGATTAAAACCAAGAAAATCAACGAGGCTTTGAAAAATCGTAGAAAACACTAATGTATCTAAGACGCAAGCAAGTTTTTTCGAGAACTTGTTTGTTTTTTATTTAACAAAGGAGCTATTATCTCAAACTGCCGTCTTCCTTTCAAAGTACGATTTCCGCTTTTCTTGACAAAGATTTTTAAAGTGTTATAATTTGAATGAATATAAAATTTAATTCATTCACAAAAGGAGAAGGTCATGGACAAAAAAGCTGAATTATTGGCTGAGGCTAGGCAGGTTTTTGCTGAGAAGGGCTATAAAAAGACGAATATTTCAGATATTACCAAGCGTGCCCGTATGGCAGTTGGCTCCTTTTATAAGTATTATGAGTCCAAGGAAGCTATTTTTTTAGAGGTCTATGTAGCTGAGAATAACCGCATACGTGAGGAAACCATGCAGCGCGTGGATTGGCAGGGTGAGCCAGAGGCAGTCGTTGAGCAGCTTTTTGCAGTCACTTTTGAATTGATTTCACCTAATAAAATTTTGGCTGAGTGGACCAAGCCGGGCATTTCTCAGATCTTGCACGACTACTATAATCAGGATGCTGGCCGCGCGGCCAATGCTTTTCACCAGTTTCTGATTCGGACTTTCAGCCAGCGTTTGCAGGAGAAGGGCTTTTCACAAGAGGAAGTCGCCCAAATCATGAAGGCTTATGATTTGATCTACTACATCGACATGCATGTGACAGAGCAGGATTTTCCAGGTTATTTTGAGAGTATCGAGACCTTGGTGAAATATTTTTTAAAGGGAGTTTTTGCTAAATAAGAATTTCCTTTTCTTGGAAGATGACGTGAATGAATTTATAAAAGCATTCATTCAGTTAAGGAGGTGGATTTGTGTGATATAGAGCGATGGACTAAGCAAATTAGAGGAAAACAATTTTTTGAGAAGATATGAATGAACGCTTAAGAATATTCATTCAAATAGGGAAGTGAGGGAAATGATGATGAAACAAGGTGGTATTATGTTGAGTGGAAGGACTATTTTGGGGCTTTGCCTAGTTGTGATTGGTTTTTTGACCCTTGGTTATGGTGGGGTGGAATTTGGCTTTGGTCTAAGTTTGGGCTTTCAGTCTTTTTTGATTGGTGGTCTTATTTGTATCTTGCTTGGATTGCTTGTGATGCCAGGTGTGGCGGTAGCTGTCAAGCTGGTGGTTTTGGTCTTAACGGCGATCAGCATCTTGCTCTATATTCACAGTATGCCTGATTTGGAAATTCTCTTACAACTGATATCGGATGTGGCGGTTGTAGGCTTTGCTGCTTTTCTAGCAGTGCTTTTATTGAGAAAGTAGGTAGAGGAAATGATTATAGTTTATGATTCAGTAACGGGTGTTGGGAAGCAATTTGCAGAATCGCTGGGTCATCCGACACAAACTATCAAGGAAAAGTTGGAAGAGCCTTGTATTCTGATCACGCGAAACGCTGGGGCTGGGAAAATTCCTTGGTCCACCAAGCGTTTTATTAAGAAACATTCAAGCCTGATTAAAGGTTTTGTTAATAATGGAGATTCGGTGAAGCATGGACAGACCTTCTGCGGGGCGACAGCTTTGATTATCGAAAAATATGGGCTGCCGCACATCTGCGATATTGACCGAGGTGGTAAGGAAGCGGACATCAAACTTGTGCAGGAATACTTGGCTAAACTTTAAGTAGGGATTATTTACATGATAAATCTATAGGAAAAGGATGGGTGATAATGACTCATCTTTTTTGTAGGAATGTTCGATAAAGTTTATTTTTCTCCTAATTTTAGGAAAAACGCTCAAAAATATAAAAAAGATTCTTGCCTTATTGAGATAAGCTATCTTGTTTTATAAAATAGGAGGGAAACGATTATAAAAAGTAAAGCGTTTTCCTAAAAATGGAAGCGGTTACTAAAAGAAAAGAAGGAGGATCCTATGGGAAAGGATCATTGGAATCGAAAGAGAGTTTATAGCATAAGAAAGTTTTCTATTGGCGTTTGCTCGATAGTGATTGCGACTTGCTTCCTCTTATTTGGAGCGAGTGTTGCGGGAGCAAGTCCAGTTTATGCAGAGGAGACAACTGCGTTGGTTGCTGCAGAAAAGCCTGTTGAGGAAAAGCCTGTTGAGGAAAAGCCTGTTGAGGAAAAGCCTGTTGAGGAAGAAGTGACTGCTGAACCAGTGACAAGTCAGGCAGCTGAGCCTGTTGTGCATTCTCAGGAGGAGAACAAAGAAGAAAGCCCTCAGCTTGCTAAAGCAGCGGAGGAAATTTCAGCAGCATCTCAAAATGGAGCAAAAGAGAATGGCCAAGAAGCTACTCAAGAGACAGCTACGCAGCCTGAGATAAAATCTGCGACCAAGGAAGAAGTGAGCCAAATGATCGAAGACAGAAAAGTGAATTTTAATCAGAATTGGCACTTTAAATTAAATGCTAATGCTAAGGAAGCTGTCCAAGCTGAGACGGATGTCACATCATGGAAAAAATTGGATTTGCCTCATGACTGGAGTATCCATTTTGATTTTGACCATGAGTCGCCTGCACAGAATGAAGGTGGCCAGCTAAATGGTGGAGATGCTTGGTATCGTAAGCCTCTGAAATTAGACGAAAAAGACTTAGATAAAAATGTTCGTCTCACATTTGATGGTGTCTACATGGATTCGCAGGTCTTTGTCAATGGCCAGCTGGTCGGGCATTATCCTAATGGCTACAATCAATTTTCATACGATATTACTCAATACCTCCACAAAGATGGTCGGGAAAATGTCATCGCTGTGCACGTTGTCAACAAGCAACCAAGCAGCCGTTGGTACTCAGGGAGCGGGATCTACCGTGATGTGAGTTTGCAAGTAACAGATAAGGTTCATGTTGAGAAAAATGGTACAACTATCTTAACGCCAGAACTTGAGAAACAACAAGACGGTAAGGTTGCAACTCATGTGACGAGTAAGATTGTCAATACAGACGATAAAGACCACGAAATCACAGCAGAATATCAGATTGTCAGACGTGGTGGTGAGGCAGTCACAGACCTCATCCGCACTGCTAGCCAAAAAATAAAAGCCCACGAAAGCAGTGCCATTCAGGCAAGCTTAGAAGTAGAAAAGCCGGAACTGTGGACTGTGTTTAATGACAAGCCTGCCTTATATGAGTTGGTAACACGGGTCTATCGTGATGGTCAGCTAGTTGATGCTAAGAAAGACTTGTTTGGCTATCGTTATTACAACTGGACTCCAAACGAAGGTTTCTCCCTCAATGGCCAGAAGGTCAAATTCCACGGAGTATCCTTGCACCATGACCACGGGGCTCTAGGAGCAGAGGAAAACTATAAGGCTGAGTATCGTCGCCTCAAGCAAATGAAGGAGATGGGTGTCAACTCCATTCGTACGACCCACAATCCTGCCAGCGAACAGACTTTGCAGATTGCGGCAGAGCTGGGTTTGATGGTCCAAGAAGAGGCTTTTGACACTTGGTATGGAGGCAAGAAGCCTTATGATTACGGTCGTTTCTTTGAAAAAGATGCAACTCACCCAGAAGCTAAAAAGGGTGAAAAATGGTCTGACTATGACCTGCGGACCATGGTTGAAAGAGGTAAAAATAATCCTGCTATCGTTATGTGGTCGATCGGAAATGAAATCGGTGAAGCAAACGGCGATGCTCATTCGTTAGCGACTGTTAAACGCTTAGTCAAGGTCATCAAGTCAGTTGATAAGACCCGCTATGTCACGATGGGGGCTGATAAATTCCGCTTTGGTGATGGTAGTGGTAGCCACGAGAAAATCGCAGATGAACTGGATGCAGTTGGTTTTAACTACTCAGAAGATAATTACAAAGCCTTACGTGCCAAACATCCAAACTGGTTGATTTATGGTTCTGAAACGTCTTCGGCAACTCGTACGCGTGGCAGCTATTTCCATCCAGAGCAAGAATGGGTTGGAAGCAATCAGTATTGGCGCAACTATGAGCAGTCTGACTATGGAAATGACCGTGTTGGCTGGGGTAAAACGGCAACCGCTTCTTGGACTTTTGACCGAGACAATGCGGGCTATGCAGGACAATTTATCTGGACAGGAACAGATTATATCGGAGAGCCAACTCCTTGGCACAACCAAAATAACACACCTGTGAAGAGCTCTTATTTTGGAATAGTAGACACGGCGGGTATTCCGAAAAATGACTACTACCTTTACCAAAGTCAGTGGGTTTCAGCTAAGAAGAAACCTATGGTTCACCTGCTTCCTCACTGGAACTGGGAAGATCAAGACTTGGCAGACAATGTTGCAGATGCTGAAAATAAAATACCAGTCCGTGCATACTCCAATGCAGCTAGTGTCGAATTGTACTTGAACAACCAATCTTTGGGAGTCAAGAAATTTAATAAAAAAGAAACCAGCGACGGCCGCAGCTACCAAGAAGGAGCAAATCCTCAAGAGCTCTACCTTGAGTGGAAAGTGGCTTATCAGCCAGGCACTTTGGAAGCTGTAGCCCGTGACGATCAAGGTAAAGAGATTGCCCGCGACAAGATTGTCACTGCAGGTCAGCCTGCAGGTGTACGCTTGGTCAAGGAAGAGCATGCTATCGCAGCAGATGGAAAAGACTTGACCTATATCTACTATGAAATCGTTGACCGTGACGGCAATGTCGTGCCAACTGCCAATAATCTCGTTCGCTTCCAGTTGCATGGACAAGGCCAGCTTGTCGGTGTAGACAATGGTGAGCAAGCCAGCCGTGAACGTTACAAGGAACAAGCAGACGGTTCCTGGATCCGCAAAGCCTTTAACGGTAAGGGAGTTGCCATTGTCAAATCAACAGACCAAGCCGGTAAATTCACTCTGACTGCCCATTCTGGTTTATTAAAATCAGACCAAGTGACGGTCTTTACCGGTAAGGATGAGCAGAAAGAAAAGACCGTTTTAGGTACAGAAGTGCCAAAAGTTCGCACAATTTTGGGACAAGCTCCAAGCTTGCCCGCGACAGTTCCTTTTGTTTACAGTGACGGTAGTCGTGCAGAACGTCCTGTGACTTGGTCACAAGCAGACGTTAGCCATTCAGGTATTGTAACCGTCAAAGGAGAGGCAGACGGCCGCCAAGTAGAAGCACGTGTGGAAGTTTTAGCCGTTGAAAGAGAATTGCCAGTTATCAAACGAGTAGCTCCTGGAACGGACTTGAGCAGTGTAGACAAGTCGATCCCACTAGCTCTAACTGATGGCAGTGTCGAACATTATGATGTAGATGAATGGGAAATTGCGCCAGAAGATCAAGCTAAACTGTCTGTGGCAGGTTCTCGTATTCCAATGACCGGTCATCTGGCAGGCGATACCATTTCTGCGACCTTGCTCGTGGAAGAAGGACAAGCCGCTGGACCTGTGACGCCACTAGTGACTGTGGATGGTGAGGCAGTATCGGACTTGACTAGTCAAAAACCAGTCCATTATCAGAGCCTTGCCTATGGAGCGCAGCTCCCTTCAGTAGCAGCTACAGCTGAAAATGCGGATGTGACAGTGGTTCAAGCTAGTGCTTCAAACGGTATGCGTGCAAACATTTATGTCCAGCCAAAAGATGGTGGAGCCCTGCAAACTTATGCTGTTCAATTCCTAGAAGAAGCACCGAAAATTGACCATTTGAGCCTCCAAGTTGAGCAAGCTGACGGTCTCAAAGAAGACCAGACTGTCCAATTAACTGTTTTGGCGCACTATCAAGATGGCACTCAGGCAGTTTTGCAGGCAGATAAGGTGGCCTTCTCTACGAAAGGTGAAGGAGACGTTGCTGTTCATAAAGGAAGCTTAGAACTACACAAGCCAGGAAATGTGACTTTGAAAGCAGAGTATGATGGTGCTGAAGGGCAAGTGGAACTAGCGATTCAAGCCAATACGGAGAAGAAAGTGGTTCAAGCAGTCCGCCCAGTCCATGTGGTAACAGACTTGCATCAAGAACCAAAACTGCCAACTACTGTTACGGTTGAGTACGACAAAGGATTCCCTAAAGTTCATAAGGTTACTTGGCAGGCTGTCGAAAAAGAAAAACTTGAACGCTACCATACTTTTGAAGTAGTCGGAAAAGTTGAAGGTATTGAGCAGGAAGCGCGTGCCAAGGTGTCTGTGGAAGGCATTGTCGCAGTAGAGGAAGTTAGCGTGACAACCCCACTTGCGGAAGCACCACACCTGCCAGAGAGTGTCCGGACTTACCATTCAAATGGGCAAGTTTCTTCAGCAAAAGTTGCTTGGGACGCTATTTCGCCAAGTCAATATCAAAAAGAAGGCGTCTTCACGGTCACTGGTCAGGTAGAAGGCACTCAGTTGCCAACCAAACTCCATGTCCGTGTCTCTGATAAGACCGAAAATGGAGCCAATATTTCGGACCAATGGACAGGTTCAGAATTGCCGCTGGCCTTTGCTTCGGACTCTAATCCAAGTGACCCAGTATCTTATGTTAATGATAAGGTGATTTCTTACAATGACCAACCAGCCAATCGTTGGACAAACTGGAACCGTCAAGATGAGGCTTCAGTTGGCGTTCTCTTTGGAGATTCTGGTATTATGACTAAGCGGGCAGTAGACAATCTGAACGTAGCCTTCCACGAAGATCACGGCGTTGGGGCTCCGAAATCCTACGTGATCGAGTATTATGCTGGCAAGGCCGTGCCGACCGCGCCTAAAAATCCTAGCTTTGTCGAAAGTGAGGAGCATGTCTTCAACGATGCTGCCAACTGGAAACCGGTGACCAACCTCAAAGCTCCAGATCAACTCAAAGCTGGGGAAATGAATCACTTCAACTTTGATAAAGTCGATACTTATGCCCTTCGGATTCGTATGGTAAGAGCGGATGACAAGTGGGGAACCTCTATCACAGAAGTCCAAATCTTCTCGAAACAAGTGGCTGCAGCGAAAGAGGCGGAAACCCGCATCCAAGTGGCTGGTCAAGACTTGCCAAACTTTAACCCAAGCTTGACTGACTATTATCTCCCAGCTAATGACGGAAAAGTACCAGCAGTAACTGCTAGTGTCAGCAATAATGGTCTGGCAACAGTCGTGCCAAGTGCCCATGAGGGAGATCCTGTCCGTGTTGTCGTGAAGGCTGAAAATGGGGATATCCTTGGAGAATACCGTCTCCACTTTACAAATGATAAAGACTTGCTGGCTCGTAGGCCAGTAGCAGCGGTGAAACAGTCTCGCTTGCTTCACCTAGGTCAAAGTCTAGACTTGCCAAACAAAGTTCCTGTTTACTTCACTGGTAAATCAGACTATGAAGTCAAAGACCTGACTGTTGAGTGGGAGCTAGTTCCAGCTGAAAATCTGGCAAAAGCTGGCGAATTTACTGTTCGAGGTCGCCTGCTAGGTAGTGGCCTACCTGTCGAGCTCTCTGTCCGAGTGACCGATAAGCAAGGCGCGTCTGTGTCAGACAATCCATATTATGATGAAAATGGCAATCAAGCCTTTGCTTCAGCAACCAATGATATTGACCCAGGTTCTCATGACCGTGTGGACTATATCAATGATGGGGATCATGATGACAGTCGTCGTTGGACTAATTGGTCTGCTACTCCATCAGCGAATCCAGAAGTCTCAGCAGGTGTTATCTTCAAGGACCAAGGCAAGATTGTCAAGCGGACGATCGTTCAAGCCAAACTACGCTTCTTTGCCGATAGCGGAACAGATGCACCATCTAAGCTTGTTTTAGAGCGCTATGTTGGACCAGATTTTGATGCTCCTGTCTATTACTCAAACTATCAAGCCTACGAGCCGAATCATCCGTTTAACAACCCTGACAACTGGGAAGTTGTTCCATATAACATCAACCAAGAAATCCATGCAGGCACGGAACTTACAGCAAGCTTTAACGCTGTCAAGTCGAAAGCGATGAGATGGCGAATGGAAAGGAAAGATGACAAGAACGGGGTTGCTCTGACGGAAATGACCTTCTTGGCACCAAGCGAATTGGCTAAGGAAAGTACAAATTCTAAGATTTTGGTAGATGGAAAAGAACTGCCAGACTTCTCTCAAGAGCGTCAGAATTACCAAGTGACCTATACTGGTCAACGTCCGAAGATTACAGTAGCAGAGAGCGACCAAGTAGCTTCAACGGTTGTGGATAGTGGAGATGATCATTTGCCAGTCTTGGTGCGCCTTGTTTCAGAAAATGGTAAGCAGGTTAAGGAATACCGCATCCAATTGACCAAGGAAAAACCAGTGACTGGGAAAACTGCAGCTGCTGTTCAAGAGGAACTTCCAAGTCTAGAAGTCCTCGAACAAGAGCTCAACTTCCAAACAGTTGAAAAAGAGGACCCGACGCTCAAACTAGGAGAAAGTCGTGTGGTTCAAGAAGGCCAAAATGGTCAGGAACGGGTTCTCACAGAAGTTTACCCATATGGCAAGCGAGAAGAGAAGCTAAGAGAGGTTCTTCAAGTTCCGACAGATCGAATCGTACTCATCGGAACGAAGAAAGAAGATTCTCATCCATCACCTGATAATCACCATTTAACTCCTCAAAAACCAGAAGAGACTGGTAAGGGCGAAACTCGGATTGTAGAAGTTGAGAACGGTCAAAGTCCGACTCAGCCAGCTGCAGAAAGTCCTGCTCAAGTACCGGCAAAAGCCGAAGAAGAACCAAAGGCTGAAGAAGTAAAATCGGAAGCTAGAAAAGCAAGTCAAACAGACAGTGGTCGTTTGCCAAACACAGGAAACCGTTCTGCACAGCTAGCAGCACTGGCAGGAATGGGACTGTTAGGCTTAGTAGCTAGTCTTGTAGCAAAACTAAAGAAAAAAGAAGATTAAGTCTCTAGAAGATTAATCTTGACAACTAAAGCTGTCGCATGAAGAGAGTGGGACAGAAATCGGTAATTCGTTAGAATTCGATTTCGTCGTCCCACC
>CAJPQE010000057.1:0-11228 GCA_905372795.1 Streptococcus cristatus
CAATATCATTATAACGCTTTCATTCTTTTTTTGCAAATATTTTCTTATCTTGCGAGTGAAAATGTCAAAATTTCTTTCACACCTGCTTCCAGCAATAATTCTCGAGCTAATTGCAAGGTTTTTCCAGTCGTATATACATCATCTATCAGTAGAATTTTTTCTGGCAGACGGACATCTTTTACCAATGTGAAGCATTGCTGACTGTTTAAACGTTCCTCGCGATTTTTACTGGATTGGGCAATCATATCTTCCTTTTCAAGCAAATGTTTGTAAGGCAAACCGGCTGCTTGCAAGAAGCCTTCCACCTGATTAAAACCTCGACTTTGGTATTTTTCAGGGCTGACTGGAATAGGAACCAGAGTATATTCTTTGAAGTTCCTGAGGCTTTTTTTGAGAACTTCTGCAAACACAAATCTCAGAAGATAATCCCCTTGAAACTTGTATTTGCTGAAGAAATCCTTCATCAAATCATTATAAAGAAAGCAAGCCTGATGCTGCACCAAATAGCCTTGCGCTTCCCATTTTTGACAATCCGAGCAGACTTTCGCTTCCCCATCCTTCCAGCAACGCGGGCAATGGATAGAGGAAATCGCTTCAAATCCTGCTCGACAATGTTTACAAATTGTATTCTGCTCTTTTTGCAATAAAATCAAGGAAGAAAAAGTCCTATTTTCTTCTACTGCCTGGCTGCATAACAGGCAATTTCTCATAGAGCAGCCTCCTTGTTCATCAGTTTGATTTCACGAATCGCTTTTTCGATTGAACTTGTAGTGCCGTCGTGAAAAAAGAATAAATCTCCCGTCGGTCGCTCCATGCCACGTCCCACTCGGCCAGAAATCTGCACCAAGGCGCTACGGCTAAAGAGACGATGGTTAGCTTCTAGAACAAAGACATCTACACAGGGAAAGGTCACGCCACGCTCTAAGATGGTTGTCGTAACCAAAATAGTAATTTCTCGTTTGCGAAACTCTTCAACGATTTCTAAACGATTTTCAGTTGTCGAAGCCACAAATCCAACTCTTTCCGCTGGAAATATCTCCTCCAAAACTTGTGCAAATTCTTGACCTCTTTTGATTTCCGAGGCAAAGATCAGTAAGGGAAAGCCTGTTTTTCTCTGTCTCTCGATATATTTCTTCAATTTAGGCGGCAATTTCTTTTTCGCCAAATATTTTTGAAAATCTGCCAGCCAAACTTTTTGGGGCACAATCAAAGGATTGCCATGGAAGCGCCGAGGAAGACTAAGGCGTTTTAATTCTCCTTTTTGGACTTTTTTATCCAGCTCATCCGTCGAAGTGGCAGTTAAGAAAATTGTCGTTCCCTTCTCCTTGACCGACTGCTCCACGGCATGGTAGAGCACAGGATTGTCCACATAAGGAAAAGCATCCACCTCGTCCACAATCAGCAAATCAAAGGCTCGATAAAATTTGAGAAGCTGATGAGTGGTAGCAATGACCAAGGGACTGCGAAAATATGGCTCGGATTCCCCATGCAAAAGCGAAATCGGGCAGGCAAAATCCAGCTTGAGCCGACGATAAAGCTCCAAACAGACATCAATTCGAGGGCTGGCTAGGCAAACGGCACCTCCGCGATCAATCACTTCTGCAATCACCTGATAAATCATCTCTGTTTTGCCCGCCCCCGTCACTGCATGGACTAGGCTATTCTGCTTTTGAGCAACTGACTCTAACAGTCCCTGAGAAACTTTTTCTTGAAAGGCTGTCAATTGTCCCTGCCACTGGAGTACCTGATTTTCTGGAAAGTCTTTCTGCGGAAAATAATAAAGTTCTTGGTCACTCCGAACTCGCCCCAAAATCAGACATTCCCTGCAATAGTAGGCATTGACAGGTAGCTGGTAGTTCTCCTTGTCCACTTGAGAGCCACAACGGCCGCAAAACAACTTCTTCCTTTCCTCTCGCATACTGGGTATCAGCTGAGCCTGCATACGCAGTTCAGGACTGAGCTGATCTTCTGTAAATATTCTACCTAGGAAATCATTTCTTTCTAACATACTTTTTTATTCGTAAAACTTTTGGAAAAATCTATTTTTTTGTGTACAATAAAACTATGGAATATAGAACAATTAGACAAGACGGCCAAGCCCAAGAAGAAATTAAAAAATCCCGTTTCATTTGCCATGCCAAGCGCGTTTACTCAGAAGAGGAAGCTCGGGATTTTATTGCAGCCATCAAAAAAGAGCATTATAAAGCCACTCATAATTGCTCTGCTTTTATTGTCGGAGAAAAAAATGAGATCAAACGAACCAGTGATGACGGTGAGCCCAGCGGTACAGCGGGCGTCCCCATGCTCGGTGTCATGGAGAATCACCAACTGACCAATGTCTGCTTTGTGGTCACGCGCTATTTTGGCGGGATTAAGCTGGGAGCTGGTGGACTCATTCGGGCTTATGCAGGCAGCGTCGCTTTGGCAATTAAAGAAATTGGCCTGATCGAAATCAAAGAACAGGCGGGCCTGCGCCTCAAAATGTCTTACAGCCAGTACCAAAACTTCGATAACTTTTTGAAAGCCGAAGATCTGATCGAATTCGATACAGAGTTCACAGATCTAGTGGCTACAACCATCTATATCGACAAGCAGGAAAAAGAACCACTAGAGCAGAAATTAATCGAGTTTTTCAATGGCAAAATCCAAATTGATGATCAAGGTTTGCGCGAGGTTGAAATTCCTTTAACAGTTGAATAATCTTAACAGCTAGGCCTAGTGATAAAGAATTTTTATCGTAGTCATAGCTTTTTTATATTTTACAAAGTGCCACTTTCAGCTTATACTAGTCTCATTAAAGTATTGAGGTAGAAAAAATGGCAAACATTTATCAAAACATCACAGAATTAGTTGGAAGAACGCCAATTGTTAAACTTAATAATATCGTTCCTGAAGGAGCAGCTGAGGTCTATGTGAAGTTAGAGGCTTTCAATCCTGGTTCGTCTGTTAAAGACCGGATTGCTCTCAGCATGATTGAGGCGGCTGAACGCGATGGCCTTATTAAGCCTGGCGATACCATCGTTGAAGCAACCAGCGGAAATACTGGTATTGGCCTTTCATGGGTTGGAGCAGCTAAAGGCTACAAGGTCGTCATTGTTATGCCAGAAACCATGAGTGTGGAACGCCGCAAGATTATACAAGCTTATGGTGCTGAGTTAGTCTTGACTCCAGGTAGCGAAGGAATGAAAGGTGCCATTGCAAAAGCACAAGAAATCGCGCAAGAACGAAATGGCTGGCTGCCGCTGCAATTTAACAATCCGGCCAATCCAGAGGTTCACGAACGAACAACAGGAGCAGAAATTATCGCTGCTTTCGGTGAAACTGGACTGGATGCTTTTGTAGGCGGTGTCGGAACTGGCGGAACTATTTCCGGTGTATCTCACGCTCTCAAAAAAGTTAATCCGGACATCCAAATCTACGCAGTCGAAGCAGACGAATCTGCTATCCTTTCTGGTGAGAAGCCAGGCCCTCACAAAATTCAAGGACTTTCAGCTGGATTCATTCCAGAGACCTTGGATACAGCAGCCTACAACGGGATTGTCCGCGTAACTTCTGATCAAGCACTGGAATTCGGACGCTATATTGGCGGTCAGGAAGGCTTCTTAGTGGGAATTTCATCTGCTGCTGCTATTTTCGCAGCTATTGAAGTAGCGAAAAAACTAGGAGCTGGCAAGAAAGTCCTTGCTCTGGCACCTGATAACGGTGAACGCTACCTGTCTACCGCTCTCTATGAATTTGATGCTTAATCGTGAAAAGAGTTAACAAAATTCCTACCCGTTTGGGTAGGAATTTTTTACTCTTTTTGTTCTTTCAGAAAAGCTTTGGTTTCCCTTATCCAGATTGGCAATTGCTTACCTAAGGGCGCAAATCCAATTTTACAACGATCATTTGAAAAGCGATGCCGTCTTGGTAAACGATGTTTTTCTTCCTCTAAAGTCCGCATTGACAGGCTGGCCTTACCAGAAAACTCATCATAATCTACTACCTGCACAAGAACCTGATCACCAATTTTCAAAATATCGTGAATATTGTCAATATAGCCCGTCCGAATCTCAGAAATATGAATGAGCCCGATCAGACCGCTTTCTAGTTCGACAAAGGCACCATAGGGCTGAATCCCAGTAATTTTGCCCTTTAACTTATCTCCGATTTTCATTAGTCTATAACCTCAATCGTCTCAATGACAACATCCTCAAGTGGTTTATCCATTGAAGCTGTCTCAACCGCTGCAATTTTATCCAAAACTTCATAAGATGGCTCATCCACCAGTTGACCAAATACAGTATGTCGGCGGTCCAAATGCGGTGTCCCGCCCTTGCTAGCATAAACTTCAGCGATTGGCTTCGGCCATCCTCCCCGAGTCAGTTCCTTGGTTGAATAAGGAAGACTGCTATTTTGGACAATAAAGAACTGACTGCCATTGGTATTTGGTCCAGCATTCGCCATGGAAAGAGCCCCACGAATATTGTAAAGCTCAGGTGAAAACTCATCTTCAAAGCGTTCGCCGTAGATAGACTCTCCTCCCATACCAGTACCTGTCGGATCGCCACCTTGAATCATAAAATCTTTGATAACTCGGTGGAAGATTACTCCGTCATAGTAGCCATCCTTTGATAAGGCGATAAAGTTGGCAACTGTTTTGGGCGCTTGGTCTGGGAAGAGTTGAATCTTCAGTTCACCATGATTTGTCTTGATCTTTGCAATTGGACCTTGAACCTCATCAAGATGGAGCTGTGGGAAGGTCAATTCTTTCTCTACCATGCCCAATTGCTCCAAGGCGTCAAAGATGCCGTCTTCTTCGACCGTTTTTGTGACAAAATCAGCCTTTTTCTGCAATTCCTCATGGGAAACTCCCATAGCAATACTGAGCCCTGCATAGTCAAATAATTCTAAATCATTGAGTCCGTCGCCAAAAACTAAAACATTTTCTGGTTTGAAGCCGAGGTGTTCCACGACCTTGGCAACGCCAGCTGCCTTTGAAACTTCTTTTAGTACGACATCCGATGAATGCTCATGCCAACGTACCATACGGAGAGACTTGGCCAAATCTTCTGGCAACTGCAAACTGTCACCTACATCCTCAAAAGTCCACATTTGATAGATTTCATGATCTTGGTAAAAATCAGGATTGACAGCTAGATCTGGATAAATGATATCAATTGCTGACGAAATCATCGGATTACGAACAGACAAAGCCGCTTCGTGACTGCCTACCAAACCGTACTCAATGCCCACTTCCTTGGTCCAGGAAATGTAGGATTCCACGCATTCTTGCGGAATGACCGTTTTTGCAATGACTTCGCCTTTTCTATTTTCAACATAAGCCCCATTCAAGGTAACAAAAAAATCAGGATCCAAGGCACGAATTTCTGGAACGACTCCAAAAATGCCACGACCAGAAGCAATTCCTGTCAGAATTCCCTTTTCTCTCAGCTGCTTAAATACAACTTTGATCGACTCTGGGATGAAGCCCGTTTCCTTGACCCGCAAGGTATCATCGATATCAAAGAAAACAATCTTAATCTTTTTTGCCTTATATTTTAATTTCGCCTTCATATCTTCCTCTTTCAATTTAATCTTCTCTATTATATCATTAAAAATCATCTTGCGGAACAAGGTGATGCTGAAAAGCATAGACAACTGCCTGGGTCCGATCGCTCACTTCTAGCTTAGACAAAATATTGGACACATGCGTCTTGACCGTTTTCAAGGAAATAAAGAGCTCGTCAGCAATCCGCTGGTTTTCATAACCTTTGGCTAAAAGCCCCAAAATATCCCGCTCTCGCGCTGTCAAATCCTCGTGAAGCTCTATATGATTCCGATGGTATTCGACCTTCTTACTGACTTCTGTTTCAATGGCAAATTCACCCTCTGCAACCTTTCTGACGGCATGGAGAATTTCATCCGCACTAGAAGTCTTCAACATATAGCCACGAGCACCCGCATCCAACACTGGATAGATTTTTTCATTGTCCAGATAGGATGTCAAAATCAAAATTTTTGCCTCTGGCCATTCTTTCAAGATAGCCAAAGTAGCATCAATGCCACTCATCTCTGGCATAACAATATCCATCATAATCACATCTGGACGGCTTTCCAGAGCCTTTTCGACACCTTCTCTACCATTGGTAGCCTCTGTCACTTCTTCAATATCGTCCTGTAATTCAAAAAAGCTTTTTAAGCCCAACCTGACCATTTGATGGTCATCCACTAGTAATATTCTCATCCTTTTCCCCCTCTAACAATGGAACACTGATTTCGATAGAAACTCCTTTTTTAGGAGCCGTCAGAATCTTCAAGGTTCCAGCCATATCATGCACTCGATCTTCAATATTTTTCAAACCATAACTCATGTCAGCCAAGCTAGCTGGATCAAAACCGATTCCGTCATCAGAAACCTTGAGTTTGAGTCTATTTGGCGTCTGATAGAGATAGATGTCCAGACGACTGGCCTGAGCATGGCGCAAGGTATTATTGATGATTTCTTGGATAATCCTAAAAATATGCTCCTCTATCTGCTTGGGTAGACCGATGACCTCATGCTTAAACTGGACAGTCAAGTCCGACTTATCTGTCAATTCTTTGATTAAGACATTCATGCCCTCTACCAAGGTCCGATTTTCCAACTCTGTCGGCCGTAAATGTAAGAGCAAGATCCGCAAATCTTTTTGCGCTGTCTCTAGAATGTCTGCGATTCCCTTTAACTGTTGTTGGAGATTGTCTTTATCAAGACGCTCCACATTCCCAGCGACACCTGAAAGAATCATATTGGCAGCAAATAGCTCCTGACTGACCGTATCATGCAAATCGCGAGCAATCCGCCTGCGTTCTTTTTCAATAATCTTCTCTTCCGCCTGCAAGACCTGATTCTCAGATTTCTGCAAATTTTCGGTTAGACTATCCAACTTTTCTTTCAAGTGGACGAAAGAATCATCTAATTCTGCCTGCCCGGTTTCTTGTATGCCCCTGCCTTCTAAAATAGCTTTTAAATTCTTCTGAACTTGAGAAAGAGACAGGTGCTGAAGGAAGCGCGCAGCAGCGGCCAAGAAAATAGTCAACGCTAAGCCAAGAACCAGAACAAAGAAAGCAAAGGACTGGAGCAAGTCCAGATTATTCAGCAGCTTTCGCCAATCTAAATTAAAAAGATTAAAGACATAGTGAAAGATAATTCCTAAAACGAAGAAGGTATAGAGAAAAATGACCAAATAACTTGTTTTTTTCACTTTCTAACAACCTCCACATTTCCTAAAAAGCTGACCAAGACAATTTTTACAGTTTTGCTGGCCCGCTTATAGTCAGGCGTTGTCAGAGAAATCGTTTCATTGCGCAGCTTGCGTGGCGGATGATTTAAAAAATTCAAATCTCCATACAAAGTGTTAATCTGAAGCTGGATTTCTACATCTAAAGGGATGACAATCTTGGTATCCCCAAAGCCCTTACGAATCACAATCACATTATCATGATTGACCACAATGACATCCTCTAAGTGAATGGTGTCCTTTCCCATCATTCTCAAGAGATTAATATCATGAAACTGGCAATCATCCTTTGCAAAATGCTGCAAATCCCCCAACCAACGATTTTTTTCAGCTCGAACTTCGGTCGCATCTTCAAAGAAAAGATGGGTCTCTTGATTTTCTTTGTAAAGATAAGGATAGGCCACAATCATGCCGTAAATCAATGCAAAAAGGACAGCAGCAATAACATAAGGATTGAGCATGACAATGAAAAAGAAGACAATCATGGTCGCAACCAATAGCGAATTGCCTCTCTGCTTGCCGAAATAATAATATAAAAACAAGAGAAAGAGCAGCATGATGAGAACAACACGCGAAAAATCGGCGGCCAGCATGGTAACCAAGGCCATTGATAATAGAATCGCTTCAACAAAGATGAATAATTGAACTTTCCACATAGCTATTCCCTTCCTTACATATCTATTGTAACAAAATTAAGCAAAAAAACCTCCGTCTGAGGCATGAAATAGCAAGATTATCCTATCTTAACCAGCAGAACTTCTTGGCTCTAGACTTCTTTACACTTTTCCTCTAAAAAGCAAAAATCACTTCAAATGCTGTTTAAACAAAACAAACATTTAAAGCGATTTTTAGTTTATTTCTATTGTTCAGATAAGCTTAGAAATGAACTTGAGCTTCCAAGCCAAAATGGTCACTAACGACTGGACCACGTTGCCCATCAAAAACAACAGCAGATCTTTCAATATTGAAATCTTTACTTGTGAAGATATAGTCAATTTTTAGAGCATCTTTGTTTCCTGCCCAGCCAGCGATATCGCCTTCAACCGTCGCTGTACCAATCGTTTGGTCAGCCACCTTATGGCTGTCTTGGAGAGCAAGTGGACTTTGAAGAATGTGCTGGTAACCCTCGTAATCAACGGGATTGTTAAAATCTCCCATGAGGACAAGAGGAGTCTCAACTTGCAAGAGCTCAGATTCAAACTTAGCCCACTCTCCTTGGAAGCCTTTATCCCACCAAGATAAGTGACAAGAAGCAACCATGATAGGCTGACCATCGAGCTCCGTTTCTGCCAGCAAGACTTTACGCGTATGATAGTCACTTGGATCATTGACATCAGATACCAAGAGTTCTCTTGCCTTCAGGGGTTTTCTAGACAGAATTGCGACCCCTTCATTATAAATATCAAAACCAATATGGTTATAGACCCAAGACCAGTAATAGTCCATACCTGCCTCAGCTAGTTTCTCAACCAGAAGCAAAGCATAGTGGTCCTGATGAATCGGAATGGCGCCATCTACCGCATAATAGAAGGGAGCCTGAACAACCTGTTCAGACTCCACTAATTGATTGACTTCCTGCAGGCAAATGACATCATATTTTTCTTGGAGAATCCGCTCAGCTAGCTGATTTAGCTTGCTTTCTTGCTCTTCTTCCATCCAACTATGAGTATTTAAAGTCAGGAATTTTGCCATGATTTCTCTTTTCTATCTTACAATTCTACTTTAGCCACAACTGTCTTAGCAGCGACTTTGCCGAATTTTTCAACTGTTACTGATTTGATAGCTGGAGCATTTGTGAAGACAACAACAGTTGCTGTTTCACGACCTGCTTCTTTAATAGCTGCCAAATCTGCTGTTACCAAAAGATCACCTGCAGCGACTGTTTGTCCTTCTGCTACATGTACTTCAAATGGTTTGCCTTCAAGGCTAACAGTATCAAGACCGATATGAACAAGCACTTCAAGACCAGCTTCAGTCAAGAGACCAAGAGCATGTTTTGTAGGGAAGACGCTTGTCACTTTACCAGCTACTGGAGAGTAGATTTTGCCATTTGCTGGTTCAACTGCAAATCCGTCACCCATCATTTTTTGTGAGAAAACTGGATCTTTCACATCTTCCAACTTGATAACTTCACCTTCAGCAACTGTTTCGATTGCTTCTGTTACGCCTTTGTAGCTAACTGCTGCAGCTGCAGACTCAGCTTTTTGACTTGGCAAAGTTTCAGGGATCACTTCTCCTGAATCCAACAAGTCTTGAATATCAGATTTAAGAACGTCAGCTTTTGGTCCGTAGATTGCCTGAACGCCTTGACCTTTCATAACCAAGCCCATAGCGCCTTCAGCTTTCCATTCTTCTTCAGAACCAACTTTTGTTGCGTCCTTAACAGTCACACGGAGACGAGTCATACATGCATCAACATCAACGATATTAGCACGGCCACCTAGCAAGTTAATGATATTCACTGCTTGAGAAGAAGCAGCTACTTTTGCACCACCTTGTTCTGATGAAGCAGCTTCTGAACCTTCTGCTGTTTCATAGTTACCGTTACGTCCTGGAGTTGCATAGTTGAATTTCTTGATCATGAAGTTCGCAATGAAGTACATGATTACTGCAAAGAGAACTGTTACCCAGATAAAGTTAATGATATCCATACCCAAACCAGCATTGATAGCCATTGGAGTACGAGTCAAGAATTCGATAGACCCGAATGAGTGCACACGAAGGTTAACAATGTCCGCCATAGCAAAGGCAGCACCTTGTACAAATGAGTAAATCAAGTAAAGTGGAGTTGCCACGAACATGAACATGTATTCGATTGGTTCAGTAACCCCTGTCAAGAAGGTTGCCAAAGCAGTCGCAATCATCATACCTTTGTATTGATGTTTCTTGTCAGCATCAACATTGCGGTAAATAGCTGCGGCAACACCCATAAGGATACCAAATGAACCGATCATTTGTCCAACTTTGAAACGAGCTGGGTGAACTGTATCAAGCAAGTTTTGGTAAGCAGTAGGATCAGCTGTCTTAGTACCAACCAAGTCATTTACCCAAGCCAACCAGAGTGGATCTTGACCAAATACTTGAGTACCTTTAGCAGCACCAGTCAATACTTCATAAGTACCACCAAGTTGTGTGTAGTTCATTGGGATCGTCAACATGTGGTGCAAACCGAATGGAAGCAAGAGACGTTCCAAAGTACCGTACAAGAACGGTGCCAAGATTGGAGCAGTATCTTGTGAGTTAGCAATCCAAATACCAAAGTTGTTGATACCTGTTTGAACAACTGGCCATACAAATGACAAAACAATTGCTACGATTACTGAACGCAAGATAACAACGAACGGTACAAAACGCTTACCATTGAAGAATGACAAAGCATCTGGCAATTTACGGAAGTTGTAGTATTTGTTATAAGCTGTTGCTCCGACAAAACCAGCGATAATTCCGACGAAAACCCCCATATTCAAAGCAGGAGACTCAAGGACACTGATAAAGTAATCAGAAACCTTGATGCTTCCTCCTAAGAGAGTGCTAACCACTGCTTTAGAATCTTTCAGCATATCGCTTGATACACCGAACATAACCCCAGTGATACGGTTAATCAAAATGAAGGATAAACCTGCCGCAAAGGCACCACCAGCACGTTCTTTCGCCCAGCTACCTCCAATAGCGAGAGCAAAGAGGATATGCAGGTTTCCGATAATCCCCCAACCAATTTGTTCTAAAACGCCACCAGTAGTCACTAGAAAACCTAGTTCAGGGTTGATCATCGGAATTGACTTACCAATACTGATCATCAAACCTGCTGCGGGCATAACCGCAATAACCACCATCAAAGCTTTACCGAATTTTTGCCAAAATTCAAAGCTAAAAATGTTTTTGAATGAATCTTTCATCATCCAGACCTCCTTATATTTTTCACAAACCACTCCTTGATGAAATCGTTTGCATTGCATAGTACTATTATAC
>CAJPQE010000058.1:0-10787 GCA_905372795.1 Streptococcus cristatus
TCTTGAATTTTCATCGTTTTTCTACCTCAACTTTTTCATATGTTTCTTTAATAAATTCCGCTGTTGCCAAGTCATCCGAGAAGGTAGTTGCTGTTCCACAAGCTACTCCCCATTTGAAGGCTTCTACTGCGTCTTTGGATTTGACAAATTCACCTGTAAATCCGGCAACCATAGAGTCGCCAGCTCCGACTGAATTTTTCACTGTTCCTTTGATTGGTTTGGCAAAGTAAGCTCCCTCAGATGTGACAAGAAGGGCACCGTCGCCAGCCATGGAGATAATGACGTTTTGAGCACCTTTAGTCAGCAATTCTTGAGCATATTTCTCGATTTCGTCTAAGCTTTCCAGTTTCACTCCAAAGATAGCTCCAAGTTCATGATTGTTTGGCTTGACCAAAAGTGGCTGGTAAGCCAAACTATCAATCAAGGTCTGCCCTTCAAAGTCACAAACCACTTGTGCACCAGTCTGGCGCGTCAAGGCAATCAGCTCCTTGTAGATGACATTTCCCAAGTTCTTAGCACTTGAACCCGCAAAGACAACCGTATCTTCTGCTGTCAAACTAGATAAAATAGCTTTTAATTCTTCTAGCTGAGCTGGTTCGACAGTTGGACCCGTTCCATTGATTTCTGTTTCTTGGTCTGCTTTGATTTTAACATTGATACGCGTATCTTCTGCCACTTGGACAAAACGTGTTTCGATTTCTTCTTCTGCCAATGTATCTGTGATAAATTTACCAGTAAAGCCTCCGATAAATCCAGTCGCTGTATTTGAAATATCCAAGCGTTTCAAAACACGACTGACATTGATTCCTTTCCCACCAGCAAACTTATCATCACTGTCCATACGATTGACACTACCGACTTGAACTTGGTCCAAACGAACGATATAGTCAATGGAAGGATTGAGTGTGACTGTATAAATCATGCTTCTATTACCTCCGTTTTTTCTTTAATCTTTTGAATCACTTCAGATTCAGTTTGGTTTGTAATAAGCCTTGCGCGCGATACTGGTGCCACTTTTGCAAAAGATGTATTACCCAACTTTGAAGCATCAGCCAAAACATAAGTTCTCTTGGCATTTTCCAGAATAGCGCGTTTCACTGCTCCTTCTTCCATGTCCGGAGTCGTGAAAAATCCATCGTCGATTCCATTCATTCCGATAAAAGCCTTGTCAAAATTCAGCTGTCCGATTTGATTTAGGGCTACACCACCAATACTAGCATCTGTAGAGCGTTTTACCACTCCACCAATGATTACAGTGGGAATATTACGCTCCACCAGCTTAGTCGCATGATGGATAGAGTTGGTTACCACCGTCACGCTCGGATCGTGCAATTCATTGACTAAGAGTTCATTGGTCGTCCCTGCATCAATAAAAATGACATCGTATTCTTGAATCAAGCTGGCTGCTTTTTGAGCGATCCTGGTTTTTTCTTGAATGTTTTTGATAGATTTTTCTTGATTGCTTTCTTCCTCCTGCAAGAAATGAAGACTCTCGGCACCACCATGCACACGCCTCAACTTCCGCTCGCTTTCAAGCTCATCTAAATCTCTTCTAACAGTTGATTCTGAAGTGTCTAAAGCTTTTACTAGATACTCTAAAGACACAAATTTATCTTTAGTAACTTTTTCGAGAATCAGCTGCTTTCTTTTCGACTTCAGCATAGAATACCTCCTCTGCAATCGATTACAGTTCTATTATACAAGAATAAAATTCAAAGTCAAGCATTTTCTATCATTTTCTATCAAAACAAATCATTTGTTTGAATATAGAAAAAAGAAGCCTGTTAGACTTCTTTTAATTCCTTTATTATCTTGTAGTGATATAGACAAGAAGAATCGGTAAAAAGGCAGCAAGTACACATAAGATCGAAAATACCCAGAACCAGACTGATTTAAGAGCTTGCTTATATGTTCCCGGCTGAGATCTATTTTCAGCAATATAAGCTTTAATTTTCGACCTATTTAGGATGAGTACAATCAATACAACCGTTGTTCCTGCAGTCATCAATCCATAATTTATGAGATTCACGATGCTTTCTGGGATATAGTTGGTCAGGAAATCAAGTCCTTCTGCGATGACCAAATTATTAAAAATATGGAAGAAGATCACCCAGAAAATAGAATATTCAAAAGCGATGTAACCAAATCCCAGACCAATCATAGCAGCAAAATAAAGCTGATATAAATTTTCATGAAACAGTCCGAAAAGAAGAGCCGTCATGACAATGGCAAATACTTTTCCGTGCTTTTCCAAAGCGCGCAATCCTGCTCCTCGAAAAATAATCTCCTCCGTAATCGGTGCCATGATCGTTGTATAGATAAACATGGTGATTGAATGAGAGCTAAAATCCTGTGATAAAATTTCAGTAAGATCCAAACCAAAGAGAGACAAAATAGCATTCATGATTTGACTTGTCACAGTGCTAAACAGCTGAGAGAAAAACAAGAAGCAAATCATGAAGAAGAAGACTTTGGCTGTCATTTTCTTATTTTTCTTGCGCAAATCTCGAGTAAAAAGCTGCTTGCCCCTGAAAATCGTGAAAATAAGCACACCTAAACAAGAAGCGATAATGTAGGAACCGCCATCTTTATCCATAAAACTTTTCACAAATTCCTCAGTCTTACCTATATCAAAACCCTGCTGAAAAAGAACAAAGAAATAGGAAAAGACAGTATAAAGTATTACAACCACTAGCATCACGATAGAATAAGTGAAGCAGCTTGCTGAAAATCTCCCCAGATCTTTCTTGGGATTTAAAGGCTCAGGTAACGTATTCATAAATTCTCCTTTGTTATTATTGACTACGAGTCTTTCTACTGAAAAAATACAAACTTAAAAAGATTCCCTCGTAAAGAAGAGCAAAAAGAATAAAGGCATGCATGAAAAATTCTTCTGGCAAAATCCAGATGACTGGATCCTTGGCTGGATCAAATAGCCATGTATTGTCTCCCACAAAAAGCACTTGATGAAAGAGCGTAAAAAAATTATTAAAACCAATCAAGCCAGCCAAGCAAATCATGACGAAGGGCAATACGCTCAAGAAAAACAAACTTCTTTGATAAAGAGCTAAAGATCCTTTTTTGACCACTTTTTTGATAAAGAAAATCAAAGACGGCAAGGTTAGCAGAAAGACAGCCTGCGCCAAGTGGAAAAGATACTTGACCGCTTGAAAATGATGCAGACCTGCTGCCGACGAGCGAAAATCAGGCATCGCCAACTTCTGACTAAAAGGATTGGTCAAGTAATTCATCAAAATGTTGAAATTAAACTGGATGGTCTCTGCTTTCAAATGAACCTTATGGGGCAAAGCAAAATAAGAAATCTCCAGTGGGTAAAACAACCAAGCCAGATAAATGGTCAACAAAATGGCTGCTGCCAGCAAGCACAAGACGCTGGCTGAAAATCTCAACTTATCACGCATCAAAGTCCCACTCCGCTAGGCTAGACAAGACATGTGTCGGTTGGATAGGAAGATTTGGCACCTCTTCTGGCAGGGTAAAGCCTGTCGTAACCAAGAGGGTCGGAATGCCATTGTCGATTCCCGCTCGAATATCTGTCAGGTAGTTATCGCCGACCATAACCACATCCTCACGCGCCAGCCCTAGATGCTCTATGGCTTTTTCCATAATGATGGCATTGGGCTTGCCGATAAAGGTCGGCTCAACACGAGTAGCGGCTTCCAAGAGAGCATTGATAGCACCCGCTCCCGGCTGCAGACCTCGCTCCGTCGGAATATTGAGATCTGGATTGGTCCCGATAAAATGAGCACCCTTTTGAATAGCTAGCGTCGCAATCGTCAACTTCTCATAGTCCACTTCCCAGTCCAGACCCACTACCACATAGTCGGGGTTTTCTGTATCTTCCTCATAGCCAGCTTCTTCAATGGCCTGTTTCAGTCCAACATCACCGATAACGTAGACTTTCTTGCCCAGATTTTTCTCCTGCATGTAGTCAATAGTAGCCAGAGTCGCTGTGTAAATGGTTTCAAGTGGCGTCTCAATGTTGAAATTCTCAGCCAGCATGTTCTGCACCGCTTCTGGCGTACGCGTGGTGTTATTGGTCACGAAAAGATAGGGAATCTTGCGCTTCTGCAACTCATGCACAAAAGCTTCGCCAGCCGGAATTCGGCTCTTGCCCTTATAAATCGTCCCGTCTAAATCAATCAAATATCCTTTATAAGTCATACATTACTTTCTAATCTCTTTTATCTCTTGCCAAGTGATCATAGCCTGGGCATTGACTTCACCGTCACTGGAAATCTGGTGATTACTCTGCAGGCCATCTAGTTCATAGCTAGAAGCAATCATCCCGCCTGGTCGAACTTCCTTGACATACTTCAGGTTAATTTTCTGGGGGATATGCTGGGTAAGAAAGTCTGCGCCCATGACCTCAAAAATCCAGTCCAGGTACTTGCTATTGTTGACATGACCGTTCATATCCAAGTCGTAAAAGCGCACATGGTAGTCCTTGCTGATAGGATTTTCCAAAGCTGGATACTTGGGGCCACGCAGTAATTTCTTGGAAAACTCTGATTGATATGGTGCTACAATCTCAGGTTCAACTGCATGAACCTTGCGGCTATCCCGATCCATAAGGACAAAGGTTGCCATCATCTGGATAATAGCCTCGCCCGCTTCATCAAAAATCGTGAAGCGACGGTAACAAAAAAGCCGATTGTAAGTCAATGCTTCTGTCTCAATGGTAATTTCCTCTGCAAATCGTGGCAGTCGTGTCACATCAATATCGTAGTCCGTAATAATCCAGACTAGATTATACTGCTCCAGCATGTCCTTGTCGCTGACGCCGAGCTCAATCGACTGCATGCCAGACACCTGCAAGGATAGCAAGATGACATCTGGTAGCTTGATATGGCCGTTCATATCTGCCATATCAAAAGGAATTTTCATTTTCATTTGATAAGTTAAGCCCATGATTTACTCCAATATAAATTTCTCAGCAACCGTATCGCCCAAAAAGAGGCCTTGTTTGGTCATGCGTATGATGTCTTTGTCAGACACTAGCAAGCCCTGCTCAGTTAGCTCAGACACGACAGCACCGTACTGGTCTTCAAAGGAAAGACCGAATTTTTCCTCAAAATGCTTTTTAGAAACACCTGACTTCTTTCTAAGCCCCAGAAACATCTCTTCTTCCATCTTTTCTTTCAGCGTCAGCACTTCTTCCTGAACACGGGCATTGCCCGCTTCCACCGCCTGCAGATAATGACGAATGGGCCCGTGGTTTTTATAGCGTACACCATCGACATAGCCAGACGCTCCCGCTCCAATACCATAATACTCAGCATTGTCCCAGTACATGAGATTGTGGCGGCTCTCAAAGCCTGGTTTGGAAAAGTTGGAAATCTCGTAATGCTCAAAACCTGCCTTTTCTAGCTCAGCTATAATGCATTCGAACATCTCCGCTTCCAAATCTTCCTTAGGCAGAGGCAGCTTCCCACGCCGCATTCGATTCATGAAGACCGTATGATTCTCCAAAATCAAGCTGTACAAACTCATGTGGGGAATGTCCAAGGCAATGGCCTTGGCTACATTGGTTTTCACATCCTCCATGGTCTGCTTGGGCAGGGCATAAATCAGGTCAATCGAGATATTGTCAAAACCTGCTTTTTTGAGATTGGCAATATTCTCGTAGATGTCCTTTTCCAAGTGACTGCGGCCAATCTGCTTGAGCATGCGGTCGTTGAAAGTCTGTACGCCCAGCGAAACCCGATTGACAGGTGAATCTTTGAGTACAGCAATCTTCTCCTCATCCAAGTCCCCAGGATTGGCTTCGATGGTCAGCTCCTCAAGATAAGACAAGTCCAGCTTGTCCGTCAGCTTTTCCAGCAAAAAAGCCAACTGAGGCGCCGATAGAGCCGTCGGAGTCCCACCACCGATATAGAGGGTACGAAGCTTTTTGATGTCGTAAGAATCATACTCCTCAATCAAATGCTCCAGATAACTATCTACCGGCTGATTTTTGATAAAAACCTTGGAAAAATCGCAATAATAACAAATCTGAGTACAAAAAGGAATATGCACATAGGCAGAAGTTGGTTTAGTTTGCATAGTATTTATTATAGCATAAAATTAGCGACAAAGCCCCCTTGGAAAATAGAATAAAAAAACTCAAGAAATAGAAAAATTCCTTGAGTTAATGTTGAAAGAGCATCTGTTCGAGCAGATCACGGATAAAGCAACTGCTGAATCACCAAAACATGGCTCTCTTCTACGCCATATAAACTATGAAGTTCATTCGGCTCCATTGTCAGAAAACTTCCCGGCACCAATTGTACAGTTTCTCCTAAGGCAGTAAAATCCACCTTCCCTTCTAGACAGACGACTGTAACAAGAGCATCTGCGCTATGTTCAGGAATTTGTTTTCCTTTAGCAAGGTGCAAATGTCGGATGAGACGTCCTTGCTCTTCGACCGGAGTTTCAACCACATCAACATTTGGATCTATTGAGTAAAATTTCATCGTTTTCCCTCCTTTTCTTCATTTTAGCATAATTCCGAAGAATTGTCAGAATTTTTTAATGTTCCTAATTGATACCTACAAAGTTACATAATATGGTATTTTCATCATGCTCTATTCGATTAATTTTCTTAGATATCAAAAGATTGAAGAACGTCATCTAAAATAGATCTTTTCTTCAATCTAGAAATTTGGTTTAAATTAGATTTTAAAATCATTGAATTCCATAAGCCATACTGATCTGGATTTTAGCAACTCCATTCTGCAGGCTGATCTTGTCAATGCTGAATGGACTCTGCGGCAGAGGTAGAAGGAAACTATCTCCCTCCGTCGTGATGGTCGAATTAGAGGTCTGCAGTTGCTGCTTCAGCATGCCAGTCACCCAAGATTTAGGGATAGGAAGGATGCCTAGCTTGGCACTATCAATTGTGATGTATAGGGCACTCCCCTTCACCGTCACATCTACCTCTAGATCTAGCTTACTATCAATAAAAAACAGCTTAACCGGATACTGGATGCGCAGCTTATTGCCTTCAATACTGTAAGCTCCATTCAGCAGTTCCTCATTATCACTATCAGTCAGCGAAGACTTGAGAAGCTGATTAAGCTGGACGCTATTTAAAGAGACCTCAGTGCTGACTCCCTGAGCTGTTGCATTAGCATTGTTCAAAGTCGGCTCAATCATACTTTCCCACGAAGTATTCGCTTGAACATTTTTTAGTTGTTCATTCGGATTGATAGAAGAAGGAACCAGAAATAGCACTGCTGCAAGTAACAGCACCAAAACAATTCCCACCAATCTTTTGATCAATTTCATATCTGTCTTCCTTTACTTTGAGAAATATCCTTAGCTGAAAACACAGAAAGGATTTATCTCATTTTACACTATTTTTACATCATTTTCTGTAACAAAGAGATTAAAAGACTAACAATCCTATAAAAAAGACTGGGACAAATAATCCCAGCCTCTTAGTCGCATATTGCCTGTATAACAAGGCTTACTTAATCACTTGTTGCGTCTTAGCATAGTTGGCTTCTACTGCTTCTTTTTCAGATTTCCACCAGTCTTGGTTGTCCGTGTACCACTTGATCGTCTCTTTGAGACCTGCTTCAAAGTTGGTAAACTCTGGCTTCCATCCTAGCTCATCACGAAGCTTGCTAGCATCAATAGCATAGCGGAGGTCGTGACCCGCACGATCTGTCACATGGTCATAAGCATCTGCTGGCTGTCCCATTTCCTTGAGAATCAGCTCCAGCACTTCCTTATTGTTCTTCTCACCATCAGCACCAATCAAGTAAGTTTCGCCGATTTGTCCCTTGGTCAGAATCGTCCAAACGCCTGATGAATGGTCATTAGTATGAATCCAGTCACGGACGTTTTTACCTTCACCGTAGAGTTTTGGCTTGATACCGCTCAGGATATTGGTAATCTGGCGCGGAATAAACTTCTCGATGTGCTGGTAAGGACCATAGTTGTTCGAGCAGTTAGAAATAGTCGCTTTGACACCAAAAGAGCGCACCCAAGCTTTGACAATCAAGTCTGAAGCCGCCTTGGTTGATGAGTAAGGTGAGCTTGGATTGTACTTGGTTTCAGCCGTAAATTTCTCTCCTGGACCTTCTCCATGACCTGGCAAGTCTTCACGAAGAGGGAGATCTCCATAGACCTCATCAGTCGACACATGGTGGAAACGAATATCGTATTTACGGGCTGCTTCTAAAAGCGTGTAAGTTCCGATAAAGTTGGTGTGAACAAATGGACTCGGGTCATTGAGCGAATTGTCATTGTGGCTTTCTGCCGCATAGTGAACGATAGCATCAGCTTCGGAAGCCAGCTTATCTACCAAGGCTGCATCAGCAATATCTCCAACAACCAACTCAACACGGTCGCCTAAAATCTCTTCAATATTAGCGCGATTACCTGCGTAAGTCAGCTTGTCCAGCACTGTCACACGGACATCTGGAAAGTTATTGTAAACATAGTGGACAAAGTTAGAACCGATAAAACCAGCTCCGCCTGTCACGATAATTTTTTTGTATTCAGTCATTTTTATTCCTTAAACTTTTTTATAATTGCCTTAAGTGGTGGGGACGCAAGCAAACCTCCGGTTTCATTGCTTATTTTTGAGCCTAATGTCTCAAAAATCCCCTGTCATGTAACAAACTAAACAATTTGTTACATGACTTACACCACAGCGGCAATCATTTCTTTAATTCGCTTCGCTCGGATTAGAGCTGAGCTAAATCATATATTTCAGTATCAATTAATGAATCAGAAAAGAAATCTTCTTATAAATCTTCTTTTCTTAGTGGTTTGACATCCTTAAGTAGTGGATGGTTCTTGTCTGCTTCTGAGACTTCTGCTGCTTCTAGATTTTCCCACTGGATGCCTAAAGCTGGGTCTGCATAGTTGACAAAGGCATACTTCGGTTTGAGTTCCAAAGCCCAATAGTCATTCACCAGATAGCTATAGGAAACCGTGTCAGAAAGGACTTGGAAGCCGTTGGCAACGCCACGTGGCACAAAAATCCCCTTGCTGGCATCGATCACTGTCTGGTAGGTATTGCCAAAAGTCTCACCCTCACGCAAGTCAACCCAAGAACCCAGCACCTTGCCGTCATCTGCAACAGAGATATACTTGTCCCAGGGCTCAGCATGAAGACCACGCAGGACATTTTTACGAGAAAAGCTGACATTATTTTGCAGTTTTCCTTCTGCAAAAAAGCTTTCAGGAAAGCCTAGCGGCAGCATTTTTTCCTTTTGAAAATTTTCCTTAAACCAGCCTCGGTTGTCCCCGCGCACGGGAATATCAAATTCTAACATTCCAGGAATTCCGGGAACCTCACGCGCTGCTAATTCCTTATCAAAAAATTGTTCTGTCATCTTCTTATTCTTCTCCAATCAAGCGCAAGAGATAATGGCCATATTCATTCTTTTTCAGTGGTTGCGCCAATTCGTGCACTTGCTCTTTAGTGATATAGCCCATACGATAGGCAATTTCTTCCAGATTTGCCACCTGCACGTTCTGCATACGCTGAACTGTTTCGATATATTGTGCTGCCTCTAGGAGACTTTCGTGGGTACCTGTATCCAACCAAGCAAAACCACGTCCCATGAGCTCAACAGACAAATCGCCACGTTCCAAGTAAGCCTTGTTGACATCAGTGATTTCCAGTTCTCCGCGAGGACTTGGCTTGATGTTCTTGGCAATCTCTACAACATCGTTATCATAGAAATAGAGTCCTGTCACTGCATAGTTAGAGCGAGGCTGTTCTGGTTTTTCTTCGATGGAGATAGCATTCATATTTTCATCAAATTCTACAACACCAAAGCGTTCTGGATCCTTGACATGGTAGCCAAAGACAGTTGCTCCTTTTTCCTTAGCAGCAGCATTTTGTAGCATTTTACTCAGGCCTGGTCCATGGTAAATATTATCCCCAAGAATCAGCGCTACATTGTCATCTCCAATAAAATCAGCCCCAATGATAAAGGCTTGTGCCAGTCCGTCTGGACTTGGCTGCTCTGCATAAGAGAGCTTGATACCAAACTCAGAGCCATCACCCAGCAAATCCTCAAAACGAGGCAAATCCGTCGGAGTAGAGATAATCAAGATGTCCTTGATACCAGCCAGCATAAGAGTTGACAGTGGATAATAAATCATGGGTTTGTCATAAACCGGCATGAGCTGTTTTGACGCAGCGCGGGTCAATGGGTACAAACGTGTACCAGAACCACCTGCAAGAATAATACCTTTCATATGAGTTTCCTCTCTTAATGTATTCCCTTTATTTTACCATTTTTGAAAGCGGATGTCATCCTTTTCATTACCCTTAAATAAAAGAAAAAAAGCGGAAATTCGGCTTTCTTCCGCTCTTTGATTCCAAGTTGGCATCACCCCAAAGCCACATCCAAGACCATCATGAGAACAAAGCCCACCATGAGACCCAAAGTCGCCACATCAGTATTGCCATTGGACTGCGAATCTGGTATCAACTCCTCTACCACCACGAAAATCATAGCTCCTGCCGCAAAGGAGAGGGCATAGGGCAGAATAGCTGTCATGGCCATGACAGCTACCGCTCCTAGAACAGCCCCGATTGGCTCCACAATAGCAGACATGGAACCCCAGTAAAAGGCTTTAAGACGAGACTTTCCGTCCGTCCGAATCGGAATGGATAGTGCCGCTCCTTCTGGAACGTTTTGCAGGCCAATTCCCAAAGCTAGGCCAATCGCGCCGACAAAGGCTTCCGGACTAGGATTAGCGGCCAAAGCACCAAAGGCTACTCCGACTGCCAAACCTTCTGGAAAATTGTGAAT
>CAJPQE010000059.1:0-10638 GCA_905372795.1 Streptococcus cristatus
CTGTGGCTCCGGTTGCGCCAGTAGCGCCCTTATCACCTTTTGGTCCTGCTGCACCAGTGGCTCCGGTTGCGCCTGTAGCCCCCTTATCACCTTTTGGTCCTGCTGCGCCTGTGGCTCCGGTTGCGCCAGTAGCGCCCTTATCACCTTTTGGTCCTGCTGCACCGGTGGCTCCGGTTGCGCCTGTAGCCCCCTTATCACCCTTAGGTCCAGTTGGCCCCGCATTACGTTTGACAACCATGATGGTATCTACAGGATCAACGTAATTGTGTCCCTTAAATCCTCTTACAGTTCCACCATTTTTAAGTGTCTCAAGTTCTTGAGCTGTAAACTTAGGATTCGGTACGTCATTTAGGTTTTCTGGTTTTGGTCCTACAACAATAACTTGTCCGTCTTTACCTTGTTGGTAAACAATCTGAGAACCAGTTTGATTGTCGAAGGCGCGTTTTTGATCTGGAGTGGCATTCTCATAATCTACGACTCTGACATTATGTGGGATATCCATAACAAATCTGTCATAAGATTTTTCTGGTTCTGGTGCTGGAACTTCATTGACATATGCTGCAGGAGTATAAGTCAAATTAGGGTTCGTTACGACGTTATTCGCTTTTACATTGGTATTAAATGAGAACCATTGGCGAATTGGACGTGGCCAGTGCTGACCAGGGTTAGTGGTAGCAATATCAAAGCTCAATGATGTACCACTTGTAACTTTTGCAGCACCCGCTCCCCAGAATTCATTTGGATTACCTTGTTGGTCCCATTGATATTCAGTTTGGCCTTTATAAGAGTTATTCTTACCATTTGCATAGTACCAACCATTTGCCTGTGGAACGATAGAAGAACCTACAATTTGTACATTCTGCATATTTGAGCTCAAATTACCATAAATTTCAGCGTAAATATCATTCCCGTGGTGGTTACGTGAAGCGAAAGAAACAACACCAGGTGTTCTGCCAAAGTCTACCTTAGTGCCATCCGCATAATAGAATTCCCATTCCATATGCAATTGGTTACCAGTTCCTTTACGATCATAGCTGGATCCATTCCAAACTGTCATAGTTGGATCTTTATGGATAGCCATTACCATACTATCATCATAAGCAGAACTCTTCTTAGGCGTATATCGAGCAATAGCTTTCGTAATAGGTCGACCACCGGCAAATGAGTTATGCAAGGTGTACTCTACTGTTGTGGTTCTACCAACTTGCGTATGAACCATGTAGTAACCGTCTGTTTGGTCCTTGATGATTCGCTCAGCTGCTGGCTGACTCGTATCAGCTCTAGTGATGACTGCATTTGGTTGGGTCGTTGTCCCGTCTCGCCACTCACTGTAGCTTCGACTGTCCAAAGCTTCACGAACATATTGATTTCGAGATAAGAGGGTACTGTCTTTGACAAACCAGTCTCCTTGTGCCAGCCTAATCTTAGCCGTTGCATTTGGCTCATCAGAGAACACGAGGTTTTGAGGAGCAATTTGTTGCAAACTTCCTTCTTGACCAGTTAGTTGTTGAGCTCTTTGTTTAGCCGTCAAGTAATCAGAGATTTTTCTATTCATTGCCTGAGCTTCAGTATTTTGAAGATCCGCTGCTTGACGTTCTAACCTGCGTCTTTCTTCGTCAGTTGTTGCGGTTCCAAAATTTCTAAGCTGGTTCGGTGTAACTGGCAAGTTCTCTGATGCTGCTCTATCCAACTGAGTTTTCAAGGCATTAGCTTGAACTGTAGCTAGATTACCATCTTGAGTAACAGTATAGTCAGATCCTTGACGAGTAGCACCAGTATTTCGGAATCCTGATGTACCACTAACACTTCTGAATCCTGATGTGCCTGAACGCTTAGGTTGTGCGGCTGCATTAGTTTCAGAACTTGCTGTTTTTGGCTCTGATTTTTCTTCTTTTGGCTCAGCCTTTTCTTCTGCTTTAGCTTCTTTCGGAGCGCTTGTTTCTTCTGAATTTTCATCTTTTGAAACAGCTGCTTCTTCTGCTTTAGCTACTTCTTCAGTGCTAGGCGCAACTTGATCTTTAGCTTCAGTTGCTTGAGCATTTGCATTTGCTGACGCAGCATTCTTTTCAGGTTCGGCTTGTGCTTCAGTTGCCGGTTTCTCAGACTCTTTTTCATCTGAAACTCTAGCAGCTTCTGCTACTTGAGCTGCTTGGTCTTGTGCAGAAGGACTAACTTCTTGCGCACTTGCAACTCCCCCTCCTAGAAAGAAAATACTTGATCCTAGAAAAACTGAACATGCACCCCATGCTCTCGTCTTACGAATTGTAAAACGTTGCCTTTCTATTTTCTTCCAGTCTTGTCCCATGTATTGGAACCCTCCTTATTATTTAAAATTGTCACTCCCCTAAGTGTACCATATAAGTACGATTTAAGCAATGATAATCCCCTGTTTTTACTCTATCATTTTTTACCAAAATGTTTAAATTTGGAGTGTTTTTATTTCAAGATGTATGCTATGTTATATAGGTTTTTTCTATGCCTTTGGAGACAAAATTTCTGACCATTTTTAACTTCAATATTTATTTGATTATTCACCTTATATAAAAAATCCTGAAAATATATTTCAGGATGCTAATATGCTATATACCATCAAAGAAAGACTTTTTTAGGTTTGTAATATTCTTCTCTTTTCTCTAAAATGGCAATGAGCTTACCTTTATGAAAGCCTGCTAAGACAATCTCAGCATTTTCAATGGGGATAAAACGACCGTGGCGCACTTCTTCGAGCTGTTCAGCCGTCAGTTCAATCTTTGGTAGATCACCTGTCCCCAACTCCAGAGGTTGTAGAAAGGAGAAATCCTCCACTGATACTCGCTCCGCTATTTCATCCAAGGTCAAGGCATCATTCAAGCTCATACCTGCTGAGGAAGTCCGTGTCAGCTGAGACATATGACTGGCAAAGCCAAGCTTGGCTCCCAAATCAACAGACAGGGTTCGAACATATGTTCCCTTGCTGCACTTGACCCGAAAGCAAAAACGAGCTTGCTCATCTTCATAGGAAATAGGACTTGTGCGCTCGAAACTATAGATGGTCACCTGCCGCTCTGGGCGCTCCACTTCTTGACCTGCACGCGCATACTCATAAAGCTTGCGGCCATTGACCTTGACTGCTGAGTACATGGGCGGAATCTGGCGAATCTCACCAGTCATGGACTCCATCGCTTCATCGATGAGAGCTTCTTCTAAAAGCTCCGTCACCGGCGTCCGCTCTAGGATGTCTCCGCTGGCATCCTCTGTCGTCGTTGAGCAACCCAGAGTAATCTCCCCCTCGTAGACCTTGCCTTCCTCCTGCATAAACTCGACCAAACGTGTCGCCTTACCTATAGCAATCGGAAGCACCCCTACTACATCTGGATCCAAGGTGCCTCCGTGACCAATTTTCTTCGTTCCCAAAATTTTACGCAGCTTAAAGACCGCATCATGCGAGGTCATGCCCGCTTCTTTTCTTAAGTTGATAATTCCGTTCATTGTCTTGTTTTCTTACTTCTCCTTTAAAGCTTCAAACTTAGCTTTCATAGTAGGGTTTTTGCGCGTCAGTTTTTTGACAGAGACATCGTCCAGTTTGTTATTAGCCAAGCGCAGCTGGTTTTCAGAGGTCGTCAGGAATTTCTTAATTTCTTCCATCCGGCGGATAGCCTTGTCGATCTCCTCGATAGCCTTGCCAAAGTTGGTAGAAGCAGACTGATAGTTCTTGGCAAAAGCCACTTTAAAGGCATCCAAATCTTCCTCAAAATGCGTAATATCAATGTTTTGCTCCCGCACCAAGGCCAATTCCTGCTTGTACTGGAGCGAGTTAAGCGCAGCATTGCGCAAGAGGGTAATCATGGGCAGGAAGAACTGTGGTCGGATAACATACATCTTCTCATAGGTATAGGACACATCGACAATACCTGAATTGTAGAGCTCGCTGTCAGCCTCAAGAAGTGTTACCAGAATGGCATACTCGCAACCCTTCTCCCGCCGGTCCTTATCCAGCTCTTTGAAAAAATGCTCGTTTTTCTTCTTGGTCGCTGTCTCATCGCCTTCATTTTTCATCTCAAACATGATGGAGAGGATTTCTACACCATTTTCATCCACCTCACGGTAAATGTAGTCACCCTTGCTGCCGGTTCTGGCATCATTGTCCTTGCCAAACTCCGCTCGCGGAAACATGGCCATACGATTCTTGTTAAACTCATACTCGCAGTGCTGTTCCAAACTCTCGCCAATCATCTTAGTAGACTGCTTGGCCTTGAAATCCTTGTAGAATTCTATGGTCTCATCTTTCTGCCGCAGCTCTACTTCATAGCGCTCTTTGAGAGAGGTCTGAGCCAGCGCTGCTTCCTTTTCTTGCAAGACTAGCTGATTCTTAACCTCGTCTCGCTCTTTTTCCAACGCGGACAAGGTCTTTTGAAGTTGATTTTCATGCTCCAAGCGCAGAGTTGTCAGCTGACTTTCCAATTGCTGAAGTTCCTTATCCTTCTCCTGCAATTGAAGACTCGCTGCCTGCTCCGCCTCTTTCTTTGCCAATTCCTGCTGGGTCTCAAACTGAGCAATCTGACTTTGAAGATTACTAATTTCCTGCTCTTTCTGCGATAGCAGAGCTTGTTGGACATTCTGGGATTTTTGCTCTGCTAAAGCCAGTTCCTGCTCAATCCGAGCATGAATCTCCTTGTCAAACTCTGCAGTCCGCACCTGCGACAAAAGCTCACTGTACTGGCTTTCATTGACTGTAAAAACCTCCCCGCAGTTGGGGCATTTGATTTCGTTCATGGCTACCTCATTCAAGATTTTTCTCTACTTCATTATACCATTCTTCCCTTTAAATGAAAAACAGCAAGCCGTTAGCCTGCTGTTTGTTGAGGGAATTAATATACTTTCCCCATTATCTTCTGAAGGGTCAATAGAAAAAATTTTTTTAGCTGTTTCCTAGTTTACCCTAAAGCATGTCCACTGAAAGTTAGCTTGTTATTTCAAATCGTCAGAAATCGGTTCAAAACTGGTAAATCCTTCATTTTCCCAACTCCTGTGTCCTTTGATAGGCAGCTTGAACGGCTGCCATGACCGTTCCTCGAAAGGCATTTTCTTCCAGACTGGCTACCCCAGCGATGGTCGAACCGGCCGGACTGCAGACCTGATCTTTGAGCTGTGCCGGATGTTGAGCGCTGACCTGACTTAGCTTGGCAGCGCCTAAAAGGGTCTGATTGGCCAGTTGGAGGGCTATGTCGCGACTGAGTCCTGCTCGGACACCTGCATCCGCTAAAGCCTCTATAAAGAGATAGACGAAAGCTGGTCCGCAACCAGCAAGAGCTGTCGCCGCATCCAACTGCTTTTCCTCTAGTTTGACCAAAAGGCCAGCCAAAGACAGAAGCTCACGCAACAAGTCTTCATCCTCTTGCTTCGCCTGCTGGGATAAGGCATAGCTAATAACGCCCTCGCCAACAGCTACCGGTGTATTAGGCATAATCCGAATCCAACGATGGTGGCTAGGTGTCAATTTTTCTAATAGCTCCAAGCTCAGACCAGCAGCCATCGAAACTAGGATAAGAGAATCCCGTTCTTCTAGAACTTCGTGATAGTCAGCCAGCAAGTCAGCAAATTGAGCTGGTTTGATACCCAGAAAAATCACCTCTGCCTGAGCAAAAACTTCTGCATTACTGGCCGGCTGACCACCAAGTTCTGCAGCAATCTTTTCAGCCTTGTCACGACTGCGATTGGCTAGTAGTAATTCACTTCTAAATCTTTCATCTTGGGCAACTAGGCGAGCCAAACTGCCGCCCATATTTCCCAGACCGATAAATCCAATTTTCATCTTTATTTCCTCACTTGACCAGTCCCTTGGATGACGTATTTATAGCTGGTCAGCTCTTTCAGCCCCATAGGACCTCTGGCATGCAGTCTTTGAGTAGAAATCCCCATTTCGCAGCCAAGGCCAAATTGGCCACCGTCTGTAAAGCGGGTTGAGGCGTTGACATAAACTGCTGCGCTATCCACCTGCTCTGTGAAGTGAGCCGCCGCTGCATCATTCTCCGTCACAATGGCATCCGAGTGATGGGTGCTGTGAGCTTCAATATGCTCCACCGCTTCTTCCAGCGAGGAAACCAGCTTGACTGCTAAGATATAGTCCAAGAATTCGGTATCAAAATCTTCCGGTCTAGCTTGCGAGCCCGAGATATACTGAGCCGCTTTCTCATCCAAACGCAATTCAACAGGGTTTTCTTGCGCAGCATCACGATCAGTCACCAGCATCTTCTGCAAACGTGGTAAAAATGCAGCTGCAATCTCTTCATGAACCAGCAGTACCTCCATGGCATTGCAGACAGAAGGGCGACTGGTCTTAGCATTCTCAATAATCGCCAAAGCCTTGTCCTGATCAGCATCCTTATCTACATAGACATGGACAATTCCAGTACCTGTCTCAATAACCGGCACAGTCGCATTCTCCACGACTGCCTGAATCAATCCCGCGCCACCACGAGGAATGAGCAAATCCAGATAGCCCTTGGCCTTCATCATAGCTTGAGCTGAAGCCCGACTGGTATCAGAAACCAATTGGATACAATCCGGCGAAATCTCCGTCTGAGCCAAGCCTTCTTTCAAAGCTGTGACAATAGCTAGTGCTGTCTGATAAGCATCTTTGCCACTTCTGAGAACGACTGCACTGCCACTCTTTAGCGCCAGAGCCGCAGCGTCTGAAGTGACATTGGGCCGACTTTCGTAGATAATCCCAATTACGCCCATAGCCACCCGCTTTTTACTGATGACAAGGCCGTTATCAAGCTCAGTCTTTTCCAAGACTTGCCCCACAGGATCCTCCAAGTCAATCAGCTGACGAATGCCCTCTGCCATGCCAGCAATCCGATCCTCATCTAGATAAAGGCGGTCCAGCATCACATCTGAAATCTTACCTTTAGCCGCTGCCATATCCAGTGCATTGGCCGCTAAAATATCCGTACGAGAAAGCCAGAGCTGCTTTGCCATTTCTTCCAACGCTTTGTTTTTCTCAACAGTTGTAGCTGTGTTGATTGATTTTTTGGACTTTTTTACAATTTCAAACAATTCTTGTATTGAGGTCATAGCGCCTCCTTTCGTAAGATCCAATAATTCTTTTTACAATTGATAGAGTTCTTGGAGAGTTCAGGTAAAGGAAATAAGTAAGCCCCTATTTCCACTTAAAATTCAGAAAAGAGCAATTGGAGCTCTGGAGTAATAGAAATCCAATCGTCACGATGAATCACGACTCCCTTTGGCTTGCTAGATCGCAGCATGTCCTTGAGGGCAGGTTTACCAAAGCGCACGCGCCCCTTTCCTAAAATCGCACCAGTCTCCTCTTCGTACACTGTCACCGTATCCTGGTAGGAAAAATGCCCCTCTAACCTAACAATTCCTGATGCCAGAAGGCTTTTGCCATCGTAGCGGAGTGCCTGTGCCGCTCCCTGATCTACATAGATGGCACCTTGGCTCTTGGCATAGAAGGCTAGCCACTGTTTTTGCGTCTTCAAGCCCTTATCCTGCGCTGAGAAAAGACTCCCGTCTCGAGTCTGGCTCGCCGCCTCCAATAAAGCATTGCTTTTAAGTGACGAACAAATATAAACTGGTACACCAGACATGGTCGCCAAAGTTGCTGCTTTGATCTTAGTCAGCATGCCACCAGTGCCATTGCTGGAGCCTGCCCCGCCTGCCATGTCAATCAAATCGCTAGAGATCGTCTCAATTCTTTCAAGACGTTGGGCCGTTGGATCAGTAGCCGGGTTGGCTGTGTAAAGCCCATCAACATCTGTCAAAAGTACCAAAAGATCCGCCTGAACCATGGCTGCCACCTGAGCACTGAGCGTGTCATTATCTCCCACCTTTAGCTCCTCGATAGAAACTGTGTCATTTTCATTGATAATAGGAATGGCACCCCGATTAAGGAGGACTGACAGAGCTTGGTGGGCATTTTTGTAACGCCGCTTATCCGCAAAATCATCCTGCGTCAGCAAAATCTGGGCAGATACAATCTTCTTCAAGAGCAGATTGGTTGTGTACTCCTCTAGGAGAAGGCCCTGACCAACAGCAGCCGAAGCCTGTTTGTCAGCTACTTTGGTTGGGCGTTTCTTAAAGCCTAGTGAAGAAAAACCTGCCGCAATGGCTCCAGACGATACCAAAATCAACTCATGTCCAGCTTCATGCAAGACCGATAATTGATGCGTGATTTCCCGCACCTTTGCCCGTGACAGGCTACCGTCAGGATTTGTCAATGAGCTCGTTCCAACTTTAAATACAATACGCTTTGCTTTCATAGCTTCTCTTTTCCTTACTAGATTTTCTTATTATACCATAAGGATAGCAAAATTAAAAAAACAATCTTTCCCCATTTCTGCTCTCCTAGCAATAGAAAATATGCTATAATATTCACAAATACTATTGGAGAAAAACTATGATTAAACTAATTGCCCTTGATATGGATGGAACCCTACTAACTGGGGAAAAAAAGATTCCTCAAGCTCATATTGATGCTATCCACCAAGCTATCCAAGCTGGAGTAAAACTGGTCCTCTGTACAGGTAGACCGCTCGTGGGTGTCAAGCCTTACTATCAGGAGCTGGGCTTGGAGAATGAAAATGAATATGTCATCGTAGACAATGGTTGCGCTATCCATCAGACTAGCGATTGGCAGGTCGTCGAATGGCAAGAATTAAATCCAGATGACATTCGCTACCTCTACAGTTTAGCCGAGCAGAGCCAAGTACAGTTAACCTTGTTTGATGAAGAGCACTACTTCGTTGTGGGAGAAAAAGCCAGCAAAATTGTGACAGATGATGCGGCTCTTGTCTTTACGACTCCTACTGAAATCAGCCTTGAAGAAGCTTGCAGCGGCCAGCATCGAATGTTCCAAGCTATGTTTCTAGGAAATCCAGAGCAGGTAGATGATTTTGAAACCAAGTTCGCTCAAGAGCTCTGCCAACGATTCAGTGGCGTCCGTTCCCAGCCTGTCATCTACGAGGCGATGCCAAAAGGTGTTACCAAAGCCTTTGCCCTAGAGCGTCTAGCACAACGCTTAGAGATCAATCCTGAGGAAATCATGGCACTGGGCGATGCGAATAACGATATTGAAATGCTGCAGTTTGCTGGCTTGGGCGTTGCCATGGGAAATGCTAACCAACATGTCAAAAACTTGGCCGACTATGTGACAGATAGCAATGAAGAAAATGGTGTCGCCACAGCTATTGCTAAGTTTATTTTAGAGCACTAATCCTGTACGACCATCCCATTTCCATAAATTAAAAAGACAGCTGTAGGAGAGAGAGCAACTGTCTTTTTTTGATATAAATCAACTAAGTTTAGAGAGTGAACTGTTTTCCTTTGGCTTAAAACAATTCTTTGTATAAAGCAATGGTTTCTTCCAAAGTCGGCATGAAAGGATTGCCCGGTGCGCAAGCATCAATCAAGGCATTCTTAGAAAGGTATTCAAAGTCAAAGTCCCTTTCTTCAATGCCAAGCTCGGTCAGTTTCTTAGGAATACCAACCGTTTCAGACAAGGCCTCGATTTCCGAAATGGCATATGCTGCACATTCTTCATCAGTCTTGCCTTCGGTATGCAAGCCTAAAGCTTTAGCTACATTTCTAAAGGCTGCTGGTACACGTTTGGCATTTTCACGCTCAACTACTGGTAGGAGCATAGCGCAGCAAACGCCATGAGGCAGATGATAGACTGCTCCAAGCTGGTGAGCCATCGAATGCACATATCCCAGACCTGCGTTGTTAAAGGACATGCCGCCGAGGAAAATAGCATTGACCATAGCTTCACGTGCTTCTATATCATGGCCATTAGCGACTGCTCGCGGCAAATATTCCTTAATCAACTCAATGGCACCGATAGACAACTTCTTAGTCACGCCATAAGCACCAGGAGTTACCAAGGCCTCAACAGCATGAGTCAAAGCATCCATCCCAGTCGCTGCAGTTAAATTAGCTGGTTTGGAAACCATGAGCTCTGGGTCATTGACAGAGATGAGAGCCAGACTGTTTTTATCAACCATCACCATCTTGACCTTACGTTCTTCATCCGTGATAACATAGTTGATAGTGATTTCAGCAGAAGTCCCTGCCGTGGTGTTGATGGCTACAACTGACAGACCCTTTTCTTTAGACTTGTGGAGCCCTTCATAATCTTGCGGCTTACCCCCATTTGTCGCCATGATGGAAATACAGCTAGCAGCATCTTGAGGTGAGCCACCGCCGACACTGATGATAAAATCACAATCATTTTCTTGAAGAGTAGCTAATCCATCATAAACATTCTTACAAGAAGGATTTGGGTCTACATCTTCAAAAACCACGTATTCAATTCCTTCTGCTTCTAGCGGCTTGATGACTTTTGGTAAAATGTCACTGGATGCAATGTAGTGGTCTGTAACGATCAGAGCTTTCTTGAAGCCCAGCTCTTTGACATGACCGCCAAATTCATTGATGACACCTTTACCAATCAAATTGACTGATGGAACGTAGAAAACTGACATAATGATTTCCTCCTTAATTGAGCACAAGGCTCTATTGCATATGTTAATATAATTTTACTACTTTCTCTACTGCTTTTCAAATAATTATACAAGTCAAAATATAAAAAAGAGAGTGGGACAGAAATCGGTAATTCGTTAGAATTCGATTTCGTCGTCC
>CAJPQE010000060.1:0-10454 GCA_905372795.1 Streptococcus cristatus
TATAGATAGACAGTAGGCAATACAGTCTAACTTTCCTTACTATTTTATCAAATTTTACTGAAAATGCAAGCCTTTTACACATTTTTTGTCAATTATTCCTTATCTAGCTTATAGTAAGGCTGATTGGGAACGGAAGCACCGATACTCGAAGCATAAATCCACCCTTTTCCTTCTAATTGAGTGAAATTTTCAGCTTTTCCTGTCAAGATAACACCGGAGAAAGTCAATTGATCCCGATTTTCTGGTTCACGAATATCTAGCTGACCAAATTTCTTTAGATAGGCCTCAACATCATTATACATGTTGTACCCACTAAGACTTGGGAAAAGATTTTTATCTGCCTTTTTCAGATAATCCAAGAAAGTCTGCTGCTCTTTCTTAGCCTCTTTTGCCTTCTTCCTAACATCTGAATCATAAGTAAAGAGAAGACTAGTGTTAGCTCCGTAGGTGAACTGGGGATCGGAAAACAGTTCAATACCTTTTTCACCATCTTCTGACTGGCTGCCAATCCAGTACCAGTTAATCTTGAGGTTGTTCGGTATCATCTTCTGGATTTCCTTATAGGTATAAGCTTTATCAAAAGTCAAAGCTACTTCCACCAATTGATTTGGCATTTCTTTGACAGAAGCCAACTCCTTAGGCATAGAATTACTATCCTTTGTCCCCTTGGCATTGATATTATAGAAGACCGGATATTTTTGACGCAGGGTTCGCGTATAGGTCCCCGAGAGAGACAGATAAGTCCCTTCCGCAGTCGTATCTTTAAAAGCACCTATGAGAGAATAGTTTCCCTCATAGGAAGGATAAGCCACCTTCACTCCATCTAAATCTTTGAAACGATCAGAATGTAAGGTTCCTGAAAACAAAGAATTTTGAGTGTAGTAAAGACTGTCATAGTCAACATTAGGGTAGGCGATTTCCGACATAACTTCGTACTCTTTCTGCAAATTTCGACCATTACTCGAGGCTAATTCTATCAATCCCTTTCCTAGTAAAAGCAATAAAGCTAAGGAGACAAGACTACTGATGGCAACTGTCTTCCAAAGTCGTTTCCGTTTACTTTTCTTCGCTAAAATTTCAAATGTTTCCATTTTTATATCCTTTCTTTTCCAATTTATGGCGGAGCTTAACTCGGCTACGCATGAGTTGCACTTTCACTTTACTTACAGAATACGACATAATTTGAGCGATTTCCTTTACTGTGAAATTTTGAAAATAATAAAGATCTAAAAGCATTGCTTCCTTAGTTGGGAGTTCTTCTATCGTCGTCCTTAACAGCTCATAATGGTCGTTCTCAAATGGTTGAATCACATCTTGTTTGAAAAATTCCTTTTGCAAAATTTCTAGATAATGCTGATCGCGCCTATAGCGATCGATATAGCGGCGGATTGAAACCCGATACATCCAAGCTCGCATCTTCTCTGCTGGGATGACCAGATCAGTCTCTAACATTTTGACAAAAACATCCTGTACCACATCTTCTGCCTCGGCCTTAGAAGCTCCTGACTTTTGCAAGTAGAAAACAATCTCTCGGGCAAAGCCAATCAAGATGTTTTCGTATTCATCCAGTTTGATAATCTCACCTCCCTACAACTTCTCCTAACACCTCTCTTTATTTGTACTTCTTTAAAAAGAATAACAAAAAAGCCTTTCTATCCCAAATCTCACAGCTGCTACTTCTCATTTGAAACTGCTTTTCTCTATGCAATACTTTTCTATTCTTCCCCCTTTCTACTAGTATAACGAATAGAAAGTCATTTTGGTTACAAAAGTTTAAAAGACGACAAAGAAACCCCAGATAGATTGAAACTATCTAGGGTCGATATCTTATAGATTTTACTGAGAGATTGACTCTGAGTTAGTGATTTGTTCAGAAGCAGTTCCCAGAGCCTGTTCTGCAGTTTCAGCTTGAGACTGATGAGCTTCTACTGAATGAACTGATTCAGCTGGTTCTGAAACTGAGGCTGAGAATGCTGATTGAGTTGATTCTTGAGTTTGGGCTTGGCTAGCAGCAAACGGTTGAGTTGGCTGGTTCACTTGATTTTGACCAAAAGGTTGCTGAGGCTGACCAAATTCTTGATTTTGAACGGGTGCTTGTTGCTGAGCAAATGGTTGCTCTTGGTTAACAGGCTGACTAAACTGTTGGTTTTGAACTGGTTGTTGAGCTTGACCAAATTGTTGATTTTGTGTCGGCTGTTGTTGCCCTTGGAATCCAGGCTGAGCAAACTGTTGGTTTTGAACTGGTTGTTGAGCTTGACCAAATTGCTGACCTTGGAATCCTTGTTGACCATAAGGAGCTCCTTTAACTTGCTGAGCTGGTTTGCTAGCTTGGCAAAGCAAGACAATTAAAGCAATACTACATGGCAAGCTGACTAAAGCAGCTAGGATATTCAACACTGGAATGAAGGAAGCTAGTGAAGGCCCTACAGTGAGAAAAATAAATGCCCAATGGAAGCCAGCATCACGAAGACGACGAACAGCGATGGCAAGATTAGGAACGATTGTTGCAACCCAATAGATGGCAAGTAAGAACATGATGAACACAGCTAAACCAGCGCCAGCCGTAACTCCAGATAAATCTGGTTCATAATCGTATAGTCCTGCATAATAAACTTCACTAAAAAGCGGAATGAGAAAACCAAAAACGGCAATAAACGAAAATGGTAAGGTAATCAAAAAATGACATAGGACAACCCACCAGTAATCCGAACGACTTGAACGACCACTAAAGTCTGCATAACGAGTCCAAAATTTTTTATAAGCAGAAAACATAGAAATCTCCTCTAAATTTTTATTAACAGGATTCATTGTATCATAATTTTAGCTCGAAATCAAGGTAAGTTAATCTTGGCTCACTCTCAGAGCAAGGAAACAGGTGTTACTTTACCGTTTCGATTTCCCATGAATCCCAGCCACTGAAGCGAATAGCTCCTTGTTCATCTGTACGAAAAATCTGTGTCTGAATGTTCTCAAATCTGTCCAGAGTTTCCTGATGAGGATGCTTGTAGCGGTTATTCCTACCTGCAGAAATGAGGGCAATTTTGGGCTGAAGCTGATGTAAAAATTCTGGGCTAGAGGAGCCTTTAGAACCGTGGTGGCCTGCTTTTAAGACATCCACCTTGAGTTGCGGAAAACGCCGCATCAAGGTAGCTTCGCCTTTCTCCTCTAAGTCTCCCGTAAACAAAAAGCTGGTTCCAAAAAATTGCCCATACAAGACGACAGAGTCGTCATTACTGCCGTCGCCCGTCTCCTCAGGATAAAGAACTTGCAGTGCTCCATCAAAAATTGGAAGGCTATCTCCTACTTCTACCGCATGAACTCTCGTCTGCATCCGCTCCAGTTTCTCCACAAAATCTGACTGGGTCAAACTTCCCTTAGATACGTAAATTTCCTTTATAGAAAAATGCTTGGCCACCTCCAACATATCACCCATGTGATCGGCATCTGTGTGGGTCAAAACCAGTACATCCAAGCGACTCACTCCCCGACTTTTCAGATAGGGAATCAAGGTCTTTTCTGCATTTGTCGAAGAAGCCCGCTTCTGCCAGGCTTCTTTTTTGCCAATCTCCACTCGACCACCCACATCAATCAGAACAGATTTCCCCCGCCAATCGCGCAAGAAAATACTATCTCCCTGCCCAATATCAATAACTGTAATTTCATTTTGTAGAGGATGTTTAGTAAGGAAAAATAGCAGAGCAAGAACCAAGCTAAGTAAGGTCACAACTTTCTTCTGTCTGCGAAAATCATAGAGCAAGCCAAGAGTGATAAGCAGGCCTAGCATCATCCAGATAGATGGCTGACCGAAAATCACTGGCCGTGAGGAAATAGACGCCGTCCAACGGATTAGCCCTTCCAACAGTTCAAATAAGACATTGACCTGAGTGATTTTCAAAAGAGGTGATAGGACAAAAATAAAGGTCAGGGCTGGAAGCATAAAAAGATCAAAAACGACTGAGAATAGAAAAGTCAGCAGAATAGACCAAGGCTGAAATTCAGAAAAATAGAAAATCAGAATCGGCAAAATTCCCAGTGAAATGGTCAGACTTTCTGCCAGCACCTTTCGCACAGGAGGTAAATACTCAAAATCCATGACCGAAATGACAAAAGCATAGGAACAGGAAAGAACGCCACCCGTCGTCAATAGAAAATTTGGCATGAAAATGGCTAAGAGCATGATTGTCAAAGCAAAGTTGTCCAGCTTAGTCACACCAAACTGCGAGAGCAGCTTTTGTACTAAACTCCTCACGACCGACACTGAAAAGCCCGTCAAACCCGCATAGATGAAGGAAAAGGGCAGCTGTATCCAATCGACGGTTTCTCTTTTCAAACCAGATTTGAGGAGAATCCTGCGAAAACCGTCCATGAAATAGCCGACCTGCATGCCAGATAGGGCAAAGAGATGGATAATCCCCAGACTAGAATAAAGTTCATTCATCTCGGCAAAATCTGTGTCCAAATCACCAAACAAAAGTCCAGTCATATAGTGGCTCATGGGGCTAGGAAAGTTTTCTCTGATATAAACTAAGGCCTTTCTGCGCCAGACCGACAGCCAGTCCCAAGGATTAAGACTGCTAAAATGTTGACTGGACTTGATTTGATTGATTTTCAAAATCCTGTAAATCCCTTGCGTTTTTAGATAAGCCCGATAGTCAAAGCCTGAAAAATTGCGTTGGTCTTCTGCTAAACTGAGTTCTCCATCAATCTTCACAAGGAGTTGATCGCTCAGCTTTTGAAAAGCTTGTTTTTCCTTTTCTGACTGGATTTTATAAAAAGCCTGATAGGTTCGACCATTGGAATGACCGCGAAAAGAAAGCGAGTCGCCATTGACTTTAATTGTATCTGGCTTGATCACAATGGTAGAAATGGTTTCCGGTTCATCTCGAAAGGCTTTATTAGCCATTTCTCTCCGAAATAGGAAAAATCCTGCAAAGAGACTCAAGAACACCAAAACAAGCAGACTATTTCTAGTCGAATAAAGCCAAAAGAGCCGAACAAGGAGAACTGCCAAACCTAGATAAGCTGACAGACTACTAGTGTAAATCGCAAAGTAGGTCAGCACCAGCAAAAGACAAAAATAGATTGGTTTGATGGGAAATTTATTTATCCACTGTGACATAGTCTTTTAACTTTTCTAAGGTTTTTGCACCGATTCCTGAAACATTTTTCAGCTCGTCTACTGACTTAAACTTACCATTGGCTTCCCGATAAGCAATGATGTCTTGCGCTTTCTTTTGACCGATGCCTGAAACTGTCTGAAGTTCAGCTTCGGTCGCCGTATTGAGATTGACCAAGTCAGACTTTCCTTTCTCTGTTCCCCCATTTCCAGCGGGCGTCTGACTAGCTTGCGTCACATCTGCTCCTTCCTCACCGACTTTAGCTACATAGACAACTGCCTCATCTGTTAATTTTTGTGCTTGGTTGATGGATTTTGACTCGGCATCTGGCAATAGGCCACCTGCTTTTTGTAGGGCATCATGCACACGCGCTCCTGCCCGCAACTGATAAACTCCTGGATTTTTGACAGCACCTTTGACATCAACGGTGACTTCTTTCTCAGATTCCTCTGAATCCATATCTTTTTCTGAATCGATTTTTTCTTGATTCGCACTTCTTTTTTCTGCATTGGTTTCAGATGAAGCTGATGTAACCACTTCCTGAGCCAGTGCGCTGACCTGATTCTGTGGCTGAGCGTTCCCCTTTAGCAAGAAAAAGCCAGCCAAGACGACTCCTATCAAAGAAAGTCCAATAAATATCTTGTATTCCTTTAATTTTTCAACTATTTCTTCAAACATAATTTTTCTCCTTTATCTTTATATTCGTAAAAGAAAAGGGAAAATATAAAAATCTGAAACAAAGTTCCAAATATAAATAAGAAAAACTAAAACAGCCTTTAGATAAAAATCTAAAAGCTGTTAGCATTATTTTCTATGCTTATCTGGATCCCAGACAAAGCTTGCAAGGAAACTAAAAATAAAGGTCAGAATACCAATCAAAGCGGCTGGAATAAAGGCCAGTGCTCGCAAAATTCGCCAGAAGATATTTGGCTTTTTACCTGTCTGATAAGGCGCTACTTCTGCATCCAAGCGGTCAAACTCTGCCTGAATCCGACGAGCCACTTCTTCCACTCCTTCATCGTTCATCTTTTTGATATCCGAAATATCAATTGGATTACCGAAGTTCATATCCACGCGCTCCCCAGCTGCCAAACCTTTAAGGCTCATGGGACCAGCATAGACAACTGGCATGATCCGAACCTTAGCCATCTTAGCAATCACTGCCACTCCTCCCTTGACATCCGTAGAATGGCGGCTGCCGCTCGGGAACATAATCAGGGAACGATTGCTCTTTTTCAGCATATTGACTGGATACTTGATAGCTGACGGGCCAGGATTTTCCCGGTCGATAGGAAAGGCACCACACATGCGAATCCACCAGCCGAACACGCGATTTTCAAAGAGCTGTTTCTTGGCCATGAAAATGAACTGCTTGGGCTTGGTCGCAAAAGCCATATAAACTGGATCCCACCATGTTCGGTGAGGAGCCACTAAGATATAGTTTTCATCTTGTGAAGGAATCTTCTCTTTATTATGGTAATGGGCATTTCCGTTCAAAGCCCAGAGAATAAAAATCACAAGACCTCTCAAATAGGTATAAAACATAAACTCTCCTTATTTCAAACCAAAATTATACTTGAAATTTATTACATCCTTTCTCATTATACCCTATACCCTTATAGTCTGCAATATTTTTCCAAACTTTGGCTGTAACAGCTGATTCTGATAGCCATTTCCATAAAAAAATGGTATCATTAATCTCATGAACAAGAAAGAATTAATCGGTTTAAACCAAACCCAAGTAGACGAAAAAATTTCGCAGGGCTTGACCAACGATTTTACAAGTGACACCAGTACTAGTAACTGGCAAATCGTTAAGCGGAATGTTTTCACCCTTTTTAATGCCCTTAACTTTGTTATTGCTGTAGCCTTGGTCTCTGTCCAAGCCTGGAGCAATCTGGTCTTCTTCGCTGTTATCAGCTTTAACGCCGTCACTGGTATTATTACGGAACTGCGAGCCAAACGCATGATTGACAAGCTTAATCTGGTCAGCCGAGAGCTGGTCACAGTCATCCGCGACGGCCAAGAAGTCGAGATTCAGCCAGAAGAAATTGTACTGGGTGATCTGATCAAGCTGTCAGCCGGCGAGCAAATTCCCAGTGACGCCCGTGTAGTAGAGGGTGTTGCCGAGGCCAATGAAGCCATGCTGACAGGTGAGAGTGACTTGGTTCTCAAGGAAGAAGGCGCTGAGCTGCTGTCTGGTAGCTTTCTGGCCAGTGGGCAGATTTATGCTGAGGTGCACCATGTCGGCGCAGACAACTATGCCAACAAGCTCATGACTGAGGCCAAAACTCTCAAACCTATCAACTCGCGCATTCTATACAATCTTGCGAAAATTTCCCGCTTTACTGGAAAAATCATCATTCCTTTCGGATTGGCTCTCTTCTTTGAAGCCCTGATGATAAAAGGACTGCCTGTCAAGAACTCTGTCATTACCAGCTCAACAGCTCTTTTGGGTATGCTACCTAAGGGAATCGCTCTGCTGACAGTCACGTCACTCCTGACAGCTGTCATCAAGCTAGGTATGCGCAAGGTTCTTGTTCAGGAAATGTATTCTGTTGAAACTCTGGCCCGGGTGGATACTCTCTGCCTGGACAAGACCGGTACAATTACCCAAGGTAAGATGACTGTTGAAGCCTTGCATAACCTGTCAGATAAGTTTTCTGATGAGACCGTCGGTCAAATCTTAGCAGCCTACATCCAAACCAGCGAGGATAATAACCCAACTGCTCAGGCTATCCGCAAGGGATACGGCCATTTAGAGCACACCTATACTAGCGACAATATCATCCCATTTTCTAGTGACCGAAAATGGGGCGCTATGCATTTATCAAGTGTCGGAACTATCTTTTTGGGGGCACCAGAAATGCTACTGGACAGCAATCCTGCAGCGGTTGGAGAGGCCCAAAAACGCGGATCGCGAGTTTTGGTGCTGGCTCACAGCGACCAAGTGCTAGACAAACACAGTATCCAACTGCCTGAAGATATGACCGCTTTAGCTGTTCTGGAAATCACTGATCCTATCCGTGAGGGAGCGGCTGAGACGCTGGACTACCTGCGCTCTCAGGATGTTGATCTGAAAATCATCTCTGGTGACAATCCCGTGACTGTTTCCCATATAGCGAGCCAGGCTGGATTTGCCAACTACGACAGCTACATCGACTGCTCTAAAATCAGCGACCAAGAACTGGTTGAGCAGGCTGAAGAAACGGCCATCTTTGGCCGTGTTTCTCCCCATCAGAAGAAGCTGCTCATCCAGACTCTTAAGGCCGCTGGTCGGACAACAGCCATGACCGGAGATGGGGTTAATGATATCTTGGCCTTGCGTGAAGCAGACTGCTCCATCGTTATGGCCGAGGGAGACCCCGCAACTCGGCAAATTGCCAACTTGGTCCTTCTTAACTCTGACTTTAACGATGTCCCTGAGATTCTTTTTGAAGGCCGCCGAGTTGTTAACAATATCGGCCGGATTGCTCCGATTTTCTTCATCAAGACCATTTATTCTTTCATCCTGGCTATTATCTGTATCGCCAGTATCCTGCTAGGAAAATCTGAATACCTCTTGATTTTCCCATTCATCCCGATTCAGATCACCTTGATTGACCAGTTTGTCGAAGGTTTCCCACCCTTTGTCCTCACCTTTGAGCGCAATATTAAGCCGGTTGAAAAGCACTTCCTCAAACGCTCCCTACAGCTGGCTCTGCCAAGCTCCCTCATGATTGTCTTCAGCGTGCTATTTGTTCGCATCTGGGGCAGCAGCCATGGCTGGAGCGACGTAGAAATGTCCACCCTGACCTACTACTTGCTAGGCAGCATCAGCTTCCTGTCCGTCATTAGGGCCTGTCTGCCACTCAACCTCTGGCGCAGCCTGCTCATTATCTTCTCTGTCTTCGGCTTCTATCTATCAGCCTTTGTCCTGCAGCACCTTTTGGAAATTGCAACGCTGACAGCCGCAACTTTGCCAGTCTACCTGATTCTCATGGTTTTCTTTATCGGAATTTTCATCGCTTGTACCATCAAGCAAAAATATGAATTCAACTAAAATTCGCACCTGACTGTTTCTGTCAGGTGTTTTTTCCTATAAAATTTCTCTTTCTTCTTTGGAATAGTACTTAATCATGCTATAATGTTGGTATGACAGAAGCAAAATTAAAAGCTGGAGAAAGAGTTAATCAGCTCTTTTCCACTGATATTAAAATCATTCAAAATAGCGAGGTCTTTAGCTATTCAGTCGATAGTGTCCTGCTTTCTCGCTTTCCAAAATTACCCAAACGAGGGCTCATCGTTGATCTCTGCGCTGGAAACGGGGCTGTTGGTCTCTTTGCTAGCACACGGACTCAGGCCCAGATTCTAGCGGTGGAAATTCAGGAGCGTTTAGCCGATATGGCTCAGCGTTCCATTGAACTAAATGATCTTGCTCAACAGATGCAGGTTATCCATGACGACTTGAAAAATCTAGGCGCCCATATATCTGGCAGTAAGGTTGACATCATTCTCTGCAATCCTCCCTATTTCAAGGTCGATGAACATTCCAATCTTAACGGCAGTGAGCATTATCTGCTAGCGCGTCACGAAGTTGCTACGAATTTAGAAGAAATTTGCACGATTGCCCAGCGAGTCCTCAAGTCCAATGGCCGTTTAGCAATGGTTCACCGTCCTGACCGATTTTTGGATATTTTAGAAACCATGAAAAACCATAATCTAGCGCCCAAGCGCATCCAGTTTGTCTATCCCAAGCAGGGGAGAGAAGCCAATATGCTTTTAATTGAGGCAATCAAAGATGGTTCACCAGACGGCCTGAAAATCCTCCCGCCCCTCTTTATCCACGAGCAAGACGGCAGCTATACACCAGAAATTCAAGAGATTTACTATGGAAAATAAAGCCTATATGTATGTCCTTGAATGCGGGGATGGCACCCTTTACACAGGCTATACCACCGATGTAGAAGCTCGCCTCAAAACACATCAGTCTGGAAAGGGAGCCAAGTACACTCGCGCCCGATTGCCCGTCACACTCATCTATCAAGAGGAACATCCCGACAAATCTGCGGCCATGTCGGCTGAAGCCCTCTTCAAAAAGAAGAAACGAGCTGAAAAACTAGCTTATATAGAAGAAAAACGTAGCAAGTCCTGAAACTTACTACGTTTTTTGAGTTCTACATTCAAGATTAAATTAGATACGTTCTTTCCATGAAGTCGCTGTTGTTTGAAGAACTTTATTGAGTTCGTCAATGTTCTCAAATCCAGTTGTGCGTAGCCACTCACGAGCTGCTGCTTCACCATCTTTGATGTAGGCTTCAACTGATCCAGCCCAGGTTGCACGGCCGCAAAGAACTC
>CAJPQE010000061.1:0-10378 GCA_905372795.1 Streptococcus cristatus
TCTAAAGTATTTTTCAGTTGTAAATTTTAATTCGCGGAATTCACCCAAACGAGGGAAACCAATGATAGTCGTTGACATAAACGTCCTCCAAAAATTGTTGTTGAAACTATCTTAACAGAAAATCCGCCCTCTGTATAATTGGAATTTCCCAGAGTTTGATATAGCTTAAAACTATACCCCCGGTCATCTTCTAGGTCAGAAAACCTAATTTTTCACTTGCCATTGATTAAAATTATTGTTTGCTATAGGCAGAAGTTATGACCTTGAAAAAAGAAAAACCAGCGAGAATAAAATCTTGTTGGTTTCCATAATATCTTGTCTTGTTTATTCTATTTCATGATACAGCTTCCTAGCCTTCTCAATATCATAGTATCTGTCAAACTCTTCTTTGGAGTTGACGATATGTTTTTGACTGTCAATAGAAAGTTCTGAGGGAATGGTTACAGCTTCATATACATTCACAGTATCCGGCATAAGTAGACTGTAGACAGCTGCTTCCCGACTAAAACCTTCTGCACTGTTCTTCGAGTTTAATAAAAACACAGTCGTTCCTTTTTTTTCTAAAAGCTTGTAAGCCTTCGAACTACTATCAAACTGAGTCTGTCCTAAAACGGATTTATCTATTCGAACTTCTCTACCAGGAGTAGTGGTATAAATGCCACTTGCTTTTTGGTCCCAATTAGTCGCTTGCTTTATAAAAGGTTTTCTCACGTAATCTTGAGCTAAAATCTCAATTTCCTCCATTTTTCTACTCTTTAGATTAAGGAAAAGCGGCCTTGTTTCCTGAGGATTCTCTAAATCTCGTATTTGTATCCATAAATAGTCTTGACCTTGCCAAGTGTAAATTCCTCCTAGCTCTGCTGGTAAATAATTAGAATTGTAATTCTCTACAACTTTGTAGAGATCTATCTCCTTTTCTTCTTCAAGTTTTTTGTCATTGATACGATAGACACTGAGAGTCCAATAGGCACCGTCAGATGGTCTTTCCATCAAGCGAAAGGGGAGCTCTTTCAGTTTAACATTCTGTCGCAGAATATAGCGAGAACTACTTTGGTCAATTTTATCACGAAAATGACTACCGAACTCATCCATTTTTTTGTCTTCTTCCGGAGTCGTTGAAGTCCAATGGACAATAGCGCCCGCACCATCCGCAATCATTTCATAATCATCAATCTTTGCTTTACCTGTATACTGAAAGAACTGTCCGTAATATTGTTCATTGTAGTAGAGATAGAAAGTCCAAGATACCAAAGATAAACCTGCTAATACTAGCAGTGTAATAAGACTCTTTGTTTTGCTCCATTTCATAATTAAGCTCCTATTTTTCAAATTTATTGGCTAAGTAATTAGGCAACTTCTCCACTTTCATTCCTCTCCTCCTTCTCCTTCTCCACAACAAACTCTCTAACCAAACGATAGATAACCGCAAAGATAGGAGTGAAGAAGATCATGCCGACCAAGCCAAAGAGGTTACCCCCAATCAGGGCTGCGGCTAGGGTAAAGAGAGTTGGGAGACCGACGGACTGGCCGACCACACGCGGATAGATGATGTTACCCTCAATCAGCTGCACCAGCTGAAAGACTGCGATTGAAAGAAGGGCTTTCCAAGGGCTGTCGGTAAAGATAAAGATAGCGCCCAGAGCACAAGCCGAGAAAGGTCCAATATAGGGAATGAAAGAGAGTACTCCAGCCAAAACCCCTGTCAGGGCAGCGTAAGGCAGGCCTGTCAGAGAATAGGCGATAAATACCAAGACACCGACAATGACGGCCTCAATCATCTGCCCCATCAGGAACTTATCATAGGTCTCAACAATGACAGAGCCTACATAGGATAGGCGTTTCACAGCCTTCTCAGGAAGTAAAACCTGCAAAAGACGGCTCGTAATCGTCTGCAAATGCTCCTTGCTGCTCAAGAAGGCAAACATAAGAAAGATGGACATGATGACAGAAAAGAAATTACCAAAAATAGCAGAAATATTGCCTGTCAGACTACCTAGAAGAGAGATGGCTCTGTTGACAATGCCGCTGTTTTGCAGTTGCTTGGTCAAATCTTGCAGCTGACTAGAGGAAAGCAAGCCAGACTGCTGCAGCCACTTGGCTAACTGAGGCGCTACCTTGCCGATTGTTGCGCTCAGCTGATTGACTGCTGTGGTCAGAGTCGGCACGACAATAGAAACAATCCCCGTCATGATGAGAGCTAAAATCAGCACCTCCAAAACCAAGGCCAGACTGCGCTGCAATTTTTGCGGGACTCGGCATTTGTCTAGGAGGTCTTCCAACTTTTTCATCGGAACGTTAAAGATAAAGGCTAGGACTCCACCCAAGATAATGGGTGAAAATACCGATGTCAGACTTTGCAGGCCCGACCAGATGTTCCCGATATAGAGAACCAGAGCCAGAGCAAGCGCCGCAAAGACGATGAGTTTATAGGATTCATTGATTTTTTTCATAAGGCTTCCTTTACAGTTTTGTCATTTCCTTATTTTATCATAAATTTCAAGGCCTTTCGAGCAGGAGGAAACATGGGGCAGTCAACTTTGCCATCACTCTTAAATTTTTAAAAATCTTGAAGATAGAGAACCCCAGCTCCTATGGATAGAAGGCCTCCAAATATAGCTAGAAAAGGAATAAATCCCATGACAGAGGCGCAGAATAGAAGCTCATGACTCGTCTTATTGACTCTTGGGTCGTTGCTATAATGATACATTCCAACTATAGAAAGTCCCAAAAGCAGCCAGCTGGTTAATACAACCATATCGCCCCAGCCAGCGTTTTCAACTAGTGTGGGAACCGAATAAATAATTTCCCAGTGCCATCTATTTAAAGAAGCGTAAATGATCAGAAGGCCTCCTAAAATGCCAACAATTCCATTTATCCATAGCAATTTGTTTGATTTCATAAGCATCTCACTCTTTCTTTTTTAAATTAGTATACCGACACACTTACTAATCTGTCAACTATTATAAAATAAACAGTGTCTCATCTGATAAATCCGTTTTCATTCAAATTATCTTATGATACAATAAACTCATGCACAAGAAAACAGTTATTGATTTTAAAGAACTGGGTCGGCGCTTGATTTTCAGCCAGCCCATCAAAGAGCTCAAAACACGCGAGTTGGCCGAAGTCAGAGCGATTCTGCAAGAGGTTGAGGACTGGCAGAAAAAGGGATTTTATGCAGTCGGCTATGTCAGCTACGAAGCTGCTCCCGCTTTTGAGGAAAAACTACAGGTCCACAAAGCCCCTCTTCTGGGCGAGTACCTGATTTACTTTACCATTCATGATAGGGCCGATGAAGCACCATTCCCTTTGGCTTACGACGAGGTAGAAATGCCGGCGCAATGGCAGAGCCTAACGACCGAGCAAGAGTATGAAAAGGCCATCAGAACCATTCACCATCATATCCGTCAAGGCGATACCTATCAGGTCAACTACACCCTGCAGCTAGGCGCAGAGCTTAATCTACAGGACAGCTGGGCTATTTACAATCGTCTGGTCGTCGAGCAAAATGCCGCCTACAATGCCTATGTAGAGCACGATAATCAGGCAATCTTATCCATCAGTCCTGAGCTCTTTTTCGAGGAGCATCGAGGTGAGCTGACAACACGGCCGATGAAAGGCACTACCAATCGCGGTCTGACAGTCACTGCAGACTTGGAGCAGGCGGACTGGCTGCGCCAGGATCCTAAAAACCGAGCGGAAAATATGATGATCGTTGATCTGCTTCGCAACGACATGAACCGCATTTCAGAGATTGGCAGCGAGCGAGTCGAGCAGCTGTGTCAGGTCGAGCAGTATTCCACTGTCTGGCAAATGACCTCCACCATCAAGAGCCAGCTGCGACCTGAGATTGGCTTAGGAGAAATTTTTGATGCGCTCTTTCCGTGTGGCTCTATCACAGGCGCTCCAAAGATTTCGACTATGGCTATCATCAAGGCGACAGAAAAAGCAGCTCGCGGTGTCTACTGCGGCACTGTTGGTATCTGCCTGCCAGACCAGAGGCGGATTTTCAATGTGGCCATCCGCACCATTCAGCTTGAGGCTGGCAAGGCGATTTACGGTGTCGGTGGCGGCATCACTTGGGATAGCACATGGGAAGCCGAGTACATCGAAACCCAGCAAAAATCTGCCGTCCTCTATCGGAAAAATCCCCAGTTTGACCTGATTACGACAGGGAAGATTGAGCAAGGCAGCCTGATCTTCCAAGACCAACATCTGAAGCGTTTACAGGAAGCCGCCCGTTACTTTGCTTATCCATTTGATGAGGGAAAACTGAAGGCAGAGTTGAACCAAAGTCTAGCAGAACTGGATCCAAGTACGGACTACCGCCTGCGGATCTCCATCGCCAAATCTGGAAAAGTCACCTGCCAGCTAGAAAAGCTACAAGCACTCCCAGAAACTTTCTGCAAGGCTATTCTCGTCCCACAAAATGCCAACTTACAGCAGCCTTTCACCTATTTCAAAACCAGCTATCGGCCACATTTAGACCTAGGCCAGCAGGAACAGATTTACCACAATGCCCAAGGTCAGTTGCTGGAAAGCTCCATCGGTAACCTAGTCCTCCAGCTGGATGGTCACCTCTACACGCCACCAGTCGAGCTAGGGCTTTTGGACGGCATCTACCGCCAGCATCTCTTGGAAACAGGTCAGGCCACAGAAAAAATTCTCAGCCTAGACGACTTGAAATCAGCAGAAAAAATCTACGCCTGCAACGCACTGAGAGGCCTTTATGAATTGGAAATAGATGATTGAGGCTGGGACAAAAGTCCTAGCCTCTCAATTGTCTTTAGATTGTCGAGCAAGACGCAGTGGTTGAGTGGGCTCTACTACGCTGATTTCATCAGCTTTTACAGCCCTACTCAACTGTGCGGAGGTGGGACGACGAAATCGAATTCTAACCAATTACCGATTTCTGTCCCACTCTCTTTTCTATAGGCCTCAGTCCGCTAAGACAAGAAGTAGGCCTGCTATTTCAAGATTTTAGAAATATTTTAGAAATGCTTGATGAATACTTAATAAGTGTCCGATATACTGGATAGTGAGGAAAGGATTTCCAAAGATAATTCAAAAAGGAGAAGTAAAACCATGGAAAATATTTTAGTTTTACAAGGGGTCAGCAAAAAGTTCGGCCAGCAGCAGGCTCTGAGCGATGTCAACCTGACCATCAAAAAAGGAGATATCTACGGTCTTATCGGTAAAAACGGAGCTGGTAAAACCACTCTGATTAAAATCATGACCCAGCTGATGCATGCCAGCAACGGAACCGTGTCCCTCTTTGGTTCTAGCAATCAGGCCGAATGGACACAAGCCCTCAAGCGGGTCGGCTCGGTCATCGAAACGCCCGTTGCCCACAACCACTTGACCGCCTACGAAAATCTCAATTACTACTGCAAACTCCGCCAGATTCCTAATGCCGAGAAGGCCATCCAAGAAACCTTGGAATACGTGAACTTAACAGATACTGGCAAGAAGGAATTCAGAGATTTTTCTCTCGGTATGAAGCAGCGTTTGGGAATTGCCATTGCCTTATTGTCTAAGCCAGATTTGATGATTCTAGACGAACCTATCAACGGACTAGATCCCGTCGGCATCAAGGAATTCCGCCAGCTTGTCCAAAAGCTCAATGAAGAGCTGGGCATGACCTTTGTTATTTCCAGCCATATCCTATCCGAGCTCTATCTAGTAGCTACGCGCTTTGGCATCATCGACCAAGGTCATATGATCAAGGAAATTTCTAAGGCTGAATTTGAAGAACAAAGCGAAGATTATATCGTCTTGAAAACGGATCATTTGGAGGAAGCCAGCCAGCTTCTCCAAGATCAATTGGGCTACCGCATCAAGGTGGTCAATGCTCTCAATGAGATCCATGTCTTTACTCACTCACATAACATCAACAATATCGTAAAAGAGTTGGTCACAGCTGACTTAGTCATTCAAGAAATCTACTATGCACGACAAAATCTCGAAAATTTCTTTACAGATTTAGTTGATCAAAACCAGGGAGGTCTATCATGATTCAAACAATTCGCGCTGACTTTTACCGCCTCTTCCACTCCAAGGGCTTTTGGATTACTGAGTTCGTTTTACTAGCCAATATCCTGCTCGGCGTCCTCTATAAGGTTACCAGCAGATTTGGAACATCTATCTCAACAGATAGTCAGGATGTCGCTCAGCAAGTACCAGAAAAAATGACAGGTATCAATGCCCTTGCCCATTTCTCTGGACATTCTGACAGTATTATATTTTTCACTCTCATTATCGTCTGCCTTTTATTAGGTGTGGACTTGTCTCGCAAGCTTTATAAAAACAGCCTCGCTCACGGTATCTCACGGACAGAGTTCTTCCTATCTAAAACTTTGGTCTCCTTTGTTGTTACCATCTTCCAATTCATCCTCTTGCTAGGGCTATCCTTCATCATCGCTAGCTCTATCAACGGAATTGGGACAGCTCCGGCAGGTTTCTTTGGCCAATTTTTCATAACTATTCTCGTCCAACTCATTGTGACCATCGCTTGGATTGGCATCGTGTCCTTCGTCCTCTATCTCAGCCATTCCATTGCTGCAGTCTTTGTTACCTATTTTATCGGAAGCGCCCTGCTTGCCTTTCCAGTCTTACTCTATCCCCATGTAGAATTGTTCCGCTATTTAACCTTACGATTTGGAATAGAAATGGCTGCGGATCCCGCTGTCGTTTTGCAAGCTAGCTTGGTAGCGATTGGCATAGCAGTCTTCTTCCTAGGCAACAGCCTTCTCATTTTCAAGAAAAAAGATCTCTAAAACCAAAAAATCAGCTAATCTTCTGACTAGCTGATTCTTTTTTATAAGGCCACAATCAATTCAAACCAATCTCCCTCTGCTTGAATAGTCAAGTCACCACCCAGGATTTCGACCAGCTGCTGAGTGATATAGAGCCCCAGTCCAGAGGATTCCTCACTGCTGGAGAGATTTTCAGAATAGAAGCGATTGGTCAGTTTATCCAGATGTAAAATGGGCTTCTGAACCTTATTTCTGACCTGAAAAATAACCTTTTGCCCTTCTTTTTTCAGACTGATACTGGCTGCTTCTCGGCCATGTTTGAGGACATTGCTGAGCATGTTCTGGACGATTCGATCAAAGATATCACTGTCTGTTTCCAGAAGCAGGTTTTCAGACAAATCCACATCTAAATCAATCCCTGCTCGCTGAAAGGCATCATAGTAGGCAAAGAGCTGCTGGGTAACCAGCTGGGATAGGTCTACCCGCTGCAACTTCGGTCGAATAGCTCCTTCCATCAAGCGACGGTATTCCATCAGAGCCTCCAAGCGTCTGGATACCATACCCAGATTATCTGCAATCTTTTGCAACTGCTGATCCATCTGGTCCTTATCAGCGTCTTTGAGTAGCTGTTGCATATAGCCACTAGCAATGGTTAGTGGCGTTCGGATATCGTGGGCAATATTGCTGATGGCCATATCCAAGGTTTTCTTTTCCTGCTGGGTCACAAAGGACATCTTATCAATTTCCTGAAAAAGCTGCTCCACCTCGTCAATCAGAGCCACTAGGCTCGGAGATTGATCTCTCAAAGTCAGCCGAACCTGACTTCCTGTACGACGCTTGTCACGGATCTGGCTGGTCAGACTACGAATCGTCAGATGATAGCGAACCAACATGATTGACAAGAAGAGTATGAGCACAAAGGCTATAATCAACCACATAGCTAATCCTCCTTGAGCCGCACACCCAGACCCCAAATGGTCTCGATATAGTCTGTCGAACTATCCAGCTGGGCTAATTTCTTACGAAGATTGCTGAGATGGGCATTGAGCGTATTATCGCCTGGCAGATAGGTCTCCTCCCAGACCGACTCATACAGCTCCTCCTTGGTAAAAATCTTTTTAGGATGAGCCAGCAAGGTCTGGAAGATCTGAAACTCCTTTTTCCCTAGCCGCATGGACTGGTCACCAGAAGCAATTTCAAAGGTATCTGGCAAAAGGCGGATATTTTTGATTGAGGTCTCCCCAGCAGGCTTAGACTGGGGCTGCTGACTGCCTCGCAGTTGGACAGTGACACGCGCCGCCACTTCGTCTAGATTAAAAGGCTTGACAATGTAGTCATTGGCACCGTCCAGCAGATACTGGCTCACGAGACTCTTTTCACCCAGGGCGGTCAGCATGACTACCGGCACCTGACTGGTCTTGCGAATTTCCCTCAGCACCTCATCGCCATTTTTTCCAGGCAGCATAATATCCAGCAGGACTAGATGAATCTCTTCTTCCGCAAAAATCCGCAATCCCTCAGTCCCAGAATAAGCTGAAAACACGACGTGCTCCTGCGTAAAGAGATTTTTCAAAATCTCATGAATATCATTGTTGTCTTCAATTAATAAGATACGTGCCACTTGCCTCACTCCTCTTTTCTATGCTTACGAAATCATTTCTATTCCCCTAGCCTATCAAATAAAGGGACCTTCGTCAATGAAAATCTGATAAAATCCTATAGTCCCCAGGTAGATCTGCATGGTAGGTCATCACAAGATGAACTTGACTATCCTTTCTTTCAAATGGTACAATAGGACCAATGACACAATAGGGAGAATCATCTATGAAAAAAATGCCAAAACTCAAATCAGCCTTGTATCCATTCTCGTCATCCTGGGCGTTGGTGCAAGAATGATGCGAGTCATCCACCGCCAGCAAATTAGGGAGCAAAACAGACAAACCGTCCAAACGGCTAAAAAGGTTTCAGAGTTTCAGAAAACACTAGACGAAGAAGAAACGAAGAAACGGAATGAAACCTTCAACAAGATTTTTAATGATTCCCTAATTCAGAAAAATTTTGAAAATTGGCAAAAAGTCGATGAACTTCATGGTTTGGGACAAAGAACTGGGCAATTTTATATCTATAACTTTGAAAAAAAAGAAGAGATACTCTTAGAGAATACAGATCAAGCATTTGTTCTACCCATTCGGGACAAGAGTGATAACGTCACATTTCAGGCTATCTTTGCCCACAAGGACGGTCAGTGGCACATCATGAAACCAGACGGAAGTTCACAGTTGCAACTAGGAGAAGCCAACATTTCCGCTGAATCTAAGTTTGTCATCGAAAACAATGTCTTAGACTACGACCAGTAAATCAATAAGGACTTGCCTTAATGACATACAAAAAGCTTAGGACCCCAGCTTGCAGTTGGGATTCTAAGCTTTTTAGTTTGCTGTCAGAGAGTCATCCAGAAGTTGGCGAAGCTCTACAGGAGACGTTTATTTAACAGAGGCCCCATTGGTCGCAATGACTTCTTTGTACCAATAGAAGGATTTCTTGCGCGAACGGGCTAGAGTTCCTTTTCCTTCATTGTCCCGATCGACATAGATAAAGCCATAGCGCTTCTTCATTTCTCCTGTTCCGGCAGAGACCAGGTCAATACAACCCCAAGTCGTATAGCCCCAGAGGACGATGCCGTCTTCATGGATGGCATCTCGCATAGCCTTGATGTGGGCAGCCAGGTAGTCAATCCGATAATCATCCTCGATTTCCCCCGCTTCATTAGGTGTATCCACTGCACCCAGACCATTTTCCACGATAAACATAGGCTTTTGATAGCGGTCCCAGATGGTATTAAGCGTAATGCGCAAGCCCAGGGGATCAATCTGCCAGCCCCAGTCAGAAGCTTCCAAATAAGGGTTCTTGAGAGAAGCGAAGATATTGCCCTGGGTCAGCTCATTGACCTTAGGGTCGCCCGAAGCTACCCGGCTAGAGTAGTATGAGAAGGAAATGAAGTCCACCGTATGCTCCTTGAGCAGCCGCAGGTCCTCTTCTGTCATTTCGACAGTGATGTCCTCGCGCTCCCAAGCTTTCTTAGCGTAGTTGGGATATTCACCACGCGCTTGCACATCGATAAAGAAATAGTTTTTCCTGTCTTCCTCCATACCAGCCCATACATCACGCGGATGGCAGGTGTTAGGATAATTTTGGCCCGCTGCCAACATACAGCCAACCTTGTTTTCTGGATCAATCTCATGGGCTAGCTTGGTGGCAATAGCTGAGGCAACCAGCTCATGATGGGCTGCTTGATATTTGACCTGCTCCTCATTTTCGCCTTCTTCAAAGCAGAGCCCCGCCCCCATAAAGGGTGCATGCAGAATCATATTAATTTCATTGAAGGTCAGCCAGTACTTGACCAAGCCCTTGTAACGGGTAAAAAGAGTGCGGCAGAGACGCTCGTAAAATTCCAGCATCTTACGGCTCCGCCACCCACCATATTGCTTAATCAAGTGCATAGGGCAGTCAAAGTGAGTAATGGTCACCAGAGGCTCAATACCGTACTTGTGGCATTCCTTAAAGAGGTCTTCGTAAAATTTCAGGCCAGCTTCATTGGGCTCCAGCTCATCCCCCTTAGGGAA
>CAJPQE010000062.1:0-10368 GCA_905372795.1 Streptococcus cristatus
CAAAATCTCATCAGCCGGAATCTGGGAAATTATTCCCTCGAAACCTATACAGCGGTGGCCTTGATTTATTGGGGGATTGCTCTAGTGGTTTCGCTGGCTTCCCAGCTTCTGGAAAAAAGTCTGACAGTCAAGGAGAGGTAAAGCATGGATTTGAATTATATTGTAAATACCTTTCTGGTTACTTTGAAAGGCATACCGATAACCCTGATTATTATGGTGGTGGCTATTCTACTCAGCTTTATTCCGGCTCTGCTCTTGGCTCTAGGTCAGATTTATAAAGTCCGTGGCGTTCGAACTTTTTCGGTTGTTTATCTAGCCTTCATTCGGGCGACGCCGCCCATTTTACTTATCCTCTTTTTCTACAGTCTATTTCCTAGCTTGCTGAATCAATTTTTCAAAAGTCTAGGCAGTCAGGTAGATGTCTTTAAGTTCAATCCGCTTTACTATGCTTTCATCATCTATAGCTTGATGACAACAGGGAGTTTATCGGAAATCTTGCGCTCTGCTATTTTGACAGTGGATAAAGGACAGTTAGAAGCGGCTCAGGCGATTGGGTTAACCAATTTTCAAGCCTATCGGAGAATTGTTTTTCCTCAGGCTCTGCGCTCTGCCCTGCCCAATCTGGCCAATCTGGTTATCAATTTGGTTAAGGGGACCTCACTGGTATTTGTCATGACAGTGAAAGATATTACAGCCCTGGCTAAGATAGAGGCCTCCCATTCTTACCAGTATTCAGAGTCTTATCTGGTGATTTTTGTTATTTATCTCATTATTTGTGGCTTGATTCAGTGGATTTTTAGGGGCTTGGAAAAGCGCTACGCTCTTGCTTAGGAAGGAAAGATTATGTTAGAAGTAAAACAGATCTCCAAACGATTTGGAGAGCACCAGGTGCTGGCAGATGTCAGTCTCAGGGTCAATCAAGGCGACGTTGTAGTAATTCTTGGTCCCTCAGGCTCTGGGAAAACAACATTTCTGCGCTGTCTGAATCACTTAGAAAAAGCGGATAGTGGTCAGTTGACCTTGGCTGGTAAGGACTATGATTTGGCCAAACTCAGCAAAAAAGAGATTTTGGAAATTCGCAGAAAGACAGCCTTTGTCTTCCAGCATTATAATCTATTTGCCAATAAAACAGCCCTTGAAAATATCTTAGAGGGCTTAGTGATCGCTCGTAAGATACCGAGAGAAGAAGCGCTTGAGATTGCAGAAGATGCCTTGAAGCGCGTGGGCCTTTTAGCCTACAAGGACTACTATCCTTCTCAGTTATCAGGCGGCCAGCAGCAGCGGATAGGGATTGCGCGTGCCATTGCTGTCAAGCCAGATGTCATCCTACTGGATGAGCCAACTTCGGCTCTAGATCCGGAACTAGTCGGAGAAGTTCTCAGTGTCATGAAACAGCTGGCTCAGGAGGGAGTGACCATGGTCGTTGTGACCCACGAGATGAGCTTTGCCCGCGATGTGGCCAACCATGTCATCTTTATGGACGGTGGTCATATCGTCGAAGAAAATCCTCCTCAGGAATTCTTCTCTAGTCCCAAGGAAGAGCGGACCAAACAGTTTTTGTCCCGCATTCTGTCGGATGCCAGTTATAGTGTAGAGTATATGATTTAACTTGTATCAAAATAGAGAAGCTTTCTTCACATTTCTATGTGGGGGAAGTTTTTTGATTTTTAAAAAATTATGTAAATTTTTTATTAAAACCTATTGACAAGGGGGTAAAAAGGATGTATAATTACAACTGTAAACAAAAAGTTTACACAGAATTTATTCAGAAGATGAGGATATAGCCAATAGGCGATTATTTTTGGGAGGAATAAAAATTATGTAACATTACATTCTTCTGAAATAGCTCGAACTCATCCATAAAACAAGAGACTGAAGGAGTCTTAATTTTTGGAAATAGAATAAGTTATGTAAAATAATAGATAGGAGAAGATCTCCGATATGAACATAAATGTATAGTAAGTAAGAAAGAGATTTCTTATCTGAGACTTTGTAAAAATAAAAATTATGTAAAGCAAAATATGAAAAAAAGTGAGGCAATGCTATGAACAACAATTACAACAATTTTAACAGTATGGATGACCTTTTCAACCAACTCATGGGGCGCATGGGTGGCTACAACAGCGAACACCGTCGCTACTTGATTAATGGTAGAGAGGTCACACCGGAAGAGTTTGCTCAGTACCGAGCTACTGGCAAGCTTCCTGGTCAGGTGGTTGGCGAACAGGATGTGCAAGCTGGAGCGCATGGGCCTAAGCAAGATGGCATTCTGGCTAAGCTAGGTCGCAATTTGACTCAAGAAGCGCGTGATGGTAAGCTGGATCCAGTCATTGGACGCAATAAGGAAATCCAAGAAACAGCTGAAATTCTTTCTCGCCGTACTAAGAATAATCCAGTTCTGGTCGGTGATGCCGGAGTCGGAAAGACAGCTGTCGTAGAAGGATTGGCTCAGGCTATCGTCAATGGTGATGTGCCAGCGGCTATCAAGAATAAGGAAATTATTTCTGTTGATATTTCTGGTCTGGAAGCTGGTACCCAATATCGTGGTAGCTTTGAAGAAAATATCCAAAACTTAGTCAATGAAGTCAAGGAAGCCGGCAATGTTATCCTCTTCTTTGATGAAATCCATCAAATCTTAGGAGCAGGAAGCACAGGAGGAGATAGCGGTTCTAAGGGCTTGGCGGATATTCTTAAGCCAGCGCTTTCTCGCGGTGAGCTGACCGTTATCGGGGCTACCACTCAGGACGAGTATCGCAATACTATCCTTAAAAATGCTGCTTTGGCTCGTCGTTTCAATGAAGTCAAGGTCAACGCACCGTCTGCCGAAGATACCTATCAGATCCTTCGAGGCATTCGGGACTTGTACGAAAAGCACCATAATGTCATCCTGCCGGATGAAGTATTGAAAGCGGCTGTGGACTACTCAGTTCAGTATATTCCACAACGGAGCCTGCCAGACAAGGCGATTGACCTGGTCGATGTGACTGCTGCCCACTTGGCAGCCCAGCATCCAGTGACTGATGTTCATGCGGTTGAAAATGAGATTGCTGAGCAAAAAGACAAGCAGGAAGCAGCTGTTGAGAAAGAAGATTATGAAGCAGCTTTAAATGCTAAGACCCGCATTGAAGAGCTAGAAAAGAAGATCCAAAATCACACTGAGGATATGAAGGTAACGGCGACAGTCAACGATGTAGCGGAGTCCGTTGAACGGATGACTGGTGTACCCGTATCTCAAATGGGTGCTAGCGACATTGAGCGCCTCAAAGGCATGAATGACCGTCTCAAAGCCAAAGTCATCGGCCAAGACAAGGCTGTAGAGGCTGTGGCTAGAGCTATCCGCCGTAACCGTGCAGGCTTTGACGAAGGCAACCGTCCGATTGGCAGCTTCCTCTTCGTTGGTCCGACAGGGGTTGGTAAGACTGAGCTGGCTAAGCAACTGGCTTTGGATATGTTCGGTACCAAGGATGCTATCATCCGTCTGGATATGTCTGAATACAGTGACCGCACAGCGGTTTCCAAGTTGATTGGTACGACTGCTGGTTATGTCGGCTATGATGATAACAACAACACCCTGACCGAGCGTGTGCGCCGCAATCCTTACTCTATCATTCTCTTAGATGAGATTGAAAAGGCTGATCCACAAGTAATTACCCTTCTCCTTCAAGTTCTGGATGACGGTCGTTTGACGGATGGTCAAGGCAATACAGTCAACTTCAAGAACACGGTTATCATTGCAACTTCTAATGCTGGATTTGGCTATGAAGCAGGTCTAGAAGAGGATGCAGAAAAGCCTGATTTGATGGATCGACTCAAAGCTTATTTCCGTCCAGAGTTCCTCAATCGTTTCAATGCGGTTATTGAGTTCTCTCATCTCAAGAAAGAGGATCTGATGGAGATTGTGAATCTCATGCTGATCGAAGTAAATCAAACCTTGAGCAAGAAAGAAATTGATCTGGCCGTATCTGATGCAGCTAAGGAGTTCCTGCGCGACGCTGGTTATGACCAAGTCATGGGTGTTCGTCCGCTCCGCCGTGTCATCGAGCAGCAAATTCGTGACAAGGTGACTGACTTCCACTTGGATAATCTAGATGCTAAGCACCTGACCGCAGATATGGAAGATGGAACCTTGGTGATCCGTGAAAAATTAGCAGAATAACTACCTATAACTTTCAAAATCCCGTAAAACGAACAGATATTTAGTCTGTTCGTTTTTTTTTATTAATCATGTTCAGATAAAAAAACCTCCAATCAGTTGACTGGAGATTTCCCTATTTCCTTCGATATTGACTGGGTGTCATTTGATAGTATTTCTTAAATTGTCGGTTGAAATTAGAAAGGTTATTAAAACCAGACTGGCTCGAGATTTCTAGAACCGACAGAGTGGAATGCTGGAGGAGCTCGGCAGCCTTGCGCAGGCGGAATTGAATCAGATATTCAATGCAAGAAACGCCCAGATGTTTTTTGAAGAAATTCATGAAGTGCGTCGGACTGTAGCCGCAGATGCCAGACAGCTGATCAATAGAGAGTTCTTCCTGATAATGCTCATTGATATAGTCGATGATAGATCGAATTTTCTCTTCCTTGCGGTAGCCCTCGGCAGATAGCTCCTTAGAAACGATATAGTCGTTCTCAAAGAGTAAGTAGAAGAGCTGATTGAGCTGGGCCTTGAGCTGAAATTCATAGTATTTCTTTTGGCAATAACCCGTTTCCATAGTAGCCAGCAGGCATTGACGAATTTCCTCATAGTCTTGATCAGTTGGCTTGATGACATGGACAAAGTCCAGTTGACCATTGTAGAGAGGCTGTAGGTAGTGGATACTAGCATGATCCATGGCCGAATAGCCCATTAAGTCCAAGTGAAAGTTAATGGCATCCATGTAGTGGCGTTGCTGCTCAATCGGATGAATGGAGTGGAGGGCATTGGGACGAATCAGGACAATATCGCCTTTGTGACTGTTAAAATAATGATCGTCGATATGAAATTGGGCGCTTCCTTCGTGAACGTAAATGATTTCAACATCTGTGTGCCAGTGGAAAAGGATATCAGGCTGGCCGTTTTCCGTAATGGTCCGCGTCAGAGAATAGGGGGTTCCTTGATTCTTATACTCAGTAGTTTTGTGCAACTGCCCCAAATCCATCATAGTGCCCTCCTTCGTAGAATACTATCATTTTTTAAAATAATTAGACTAGAAAATGTGTTTGCCAACTATTATAATATAATTAAAAAGAAAATGAAAGTAGGAAAATAAAGAGAAGAAAATTTTCTGAAAGTCTAGTTTAGGCTGGCAGTGTGGACGAACCATTTAAGAGTATTTGGCTACCATCCAGCTCCTTATAGAATAAAAAAAGTGTGGAATCCATGGCTCTTTTGAGCTCATGTTGCTTCCACACTTTTTATTGTGCTGTTCTATCTAGCGGCCTTCTGTTCTTTATTTTTGTGAAGGATAAAGGAGTTTGAAAAACTCAGGCTTGCTAGTACAAAAAGAAGAAGGGTTGTTGCTGGATAGCTAAGGGAGATATGATTGGTTTTGATGATAAAGAGAAGGGCAAAGGCAAGAATGGCAAAGAAAATGCTGAGGCTCCAAGTCATTCGGCGACTGAATAAATGCTGCTCAAAGAGCAGAGGAATGAGGAGACAGCCTAGAAGAAGGCTCGTTGGGAAAACGACATACTCGGCAGAAAAAATCGTCAAGATGCTCAGGGTGACAAAAAGACAGCTAAGCACATGATGGGTATAGTTGAGCCAATTTATTTTCATTGGAAAACCTCCTTTTGATGATTGTTTGGATACGGTTGATGGTGTAAACACCACACTTTCACACCTTTATTATAAGTCTTTAAAAGTAAAAAGCAAGCGATTACAATCGTATTTACTCAGTCTATCAATCTTTTTCATTACTCTGAATTATCAGATATTTTCAAGCTTTCTGGGACTTCTTTTTCTTTCAAAAAATAGATTTTTTCGGTATAATAGTCAAAGATAGTCAATGTTAGAGAAGACTTGAATGCTTATTTTTAGATATAACAGATAGAAAGGTATATCATGGGCATCAAAAATACCTCGGATAGTATAGAAGAATACATCAAAAGAATTTTGGCGCAGGCGGGCATGGTCGAGCTGAAGCGCAGTGAGTTAGCTGATGTTTTTCAGGTAGTTCCGAGTCAGATCAATTATGTGATTAAGACACGCTTTACGGAGAGTCGGGGCTATATCGTGGAGAGCAAGCGCGGTGGCGGTGGCTATATCAGGATTGGTAAGATTGAATTTTCCGATCGGCACCAGATGCTGTCTGATTTGTTGACCAATGTCGGTGAGTCGCTCAGCCAGCCAGTTTTTTCAGATATTTTGCAGTTGCTCTTTGATGAAAAAATTATCAGCCAGCGTGAGGGTGATCTGCTCCTAGCGAGTGCCAGCGATGCTGTCTTAGGAGCAGAGGCTCCGAAGATTCGAGCCAGAATGTTACGGAAAATTTTGCAGCAATTAGATAGAAAAGGAAATTAAGAATATGAATTATTCAAAAGCTTTGGTAGAAAGCTTGGAGGCGGCTCAGCTCTTAGCCGGTCATTTTGCTACAGATTATTTAGAATCGTGGCAGGTGCTGATGGCTCTGGCTAATAATCCCTACAGCGTGGCAGGCTCGGCTCTAAATGAATTCCCTATTGAAGTGGATAAACTAGAAGAAGCAGCCTTTGACATTACTGGAAAAGAGTACCAAAAAAAGGGTGGTTTTGACTTATTGCCTTTCTCTCACCGTTTGGAGGAGCTCTTTGCTCAAGCAGGACAGATTGCGGAAGCCGTCCATGCTAAAAGCCTAGGGACAGAACATCTTCTCCTAGCCATGCTATTTGATCGTGGGACCTTGGCAGCTCGTGTGCTAGAGGCTGCAGGTTTCGGCTATGATGATAAGAGTTCAGCCCCTCGGTTCAGTGATTTGCGAAAGGTTTTAGAGCAGCGTGCTGGCTGGGGAAGAGAGGAAATCAAATCGATCCGCTCGCTAAATAAAAACACGGCTTCTGCCAAGCAAACCATGGCGAATATGATGGGCATGCCTCCTTCAACTAGTGGCGGTCTGGAAGACTATACTCGGGATTTGACAGAGCTGGCTCGGGCTGGTCGTCTGGAACCAGTTATCGGTCGGGACGAGGAAATTTCTCGGATGCTTCAGATTCTTAGTCGCAAGACCAAGAATAATCCCGTTTTAGTCGGTGATGCGGGGGTCGGTAAAACGGCTCTGGCACTAGGCTTGGCTCAACGCGTAGCAGCTGGGCAGGTTCCGGCAGAACTTGCCAAGATGCGCGTCTTGGAATTAGACTTGATGAATGTTGTCGCTGGGACTCGTTTCCGCGGAGACTTTGAAGAGCGGATGAACAATATCATCAATGACATCGAAGAAGACGGCCATGTCATCCTCTTTATCGATGAGCTACATACCATCATGGGCTCTGGCAGCGGGATTGATTCGACCTTGGATGCGGCCAATATCCTGAAACCTGCTCTGGCTCGGGGAACCTTGCGGACAGTTGGTGCTACGACGCAGGAAGAGTACCAGAAGCATATCGAAAAAGACGCTGCTCTGTCTCGGCGTTTTGCCAAGGTCACTATTGAAGAACCTACTGTGGCCGACAGCATTGCTATTCTGCAGGGTCTGAGAAAGAGCTATGAGGATCACCATAAGGTGCAGATTAGTGATCAGGCCATTGAAACAGCGGTCAAGTATGCACATCGCTATCTGACCAGCAAGCATCTGCCAGACTCTGCTATTGATCTTTTGGATGAAGCCAGTGCAACGGTGCAGAATAAAGGACCGCAGAATTATAAACAGTCGGATTTGACGCCTGTGGATCAGGCTTTGATGGCTGGAAAATTTAAAAAAGTCGGTCAGCTACTGGCAAAAGAGCAGGAGCCAACTGTTTACAAGCTGAAAGTGGAAGCAGAGGATATCTTAGAGACTCTCAGTCGCTTGTCTGGTATTCCTGTGCAGAAATTAACTCAGACAGATGCCAAAAAATATCTCAATTTGGAAAAAGAACTACACAAGCGGGTTATCGGGCAGGATGCAGCAGTTTCGGCTGTCAGCCGAGCTATTCGTCGCAATCAGTCAGGCATCCGCACTGGCAAACGCCCCATTGGTTCCTTTATGTTCCTAGGGCCAACGGGTGTCGGAAAGACAGAGCTGGCTAAGGCCTTGGCAGAAGTTCTCTTTGATGATGAATCAGCCCTGATTCGCTTTGACATGAGTGAATATATGGAGAAATTCGCAGCCAGTCGTCTCAACGGGGCGCCTCCGGGCTATGTAGGCTATGAGGAAGGCGGCGAGTTGACGGAGAAGGTGCGCAATCGGCCATATTCTGTCCTCCTTTTTGACGAGGTAGAAAAGGCTCATCCAGATATTTTCAACGTTCTCTTGCAGGTTTTGGATGATGGTCAGCTGACCGATAGCAAGGGCCGCAAGGTGGACTTCTCCAATACCATCATTATCATGACTAGCAATCTGGGGGCAACGGCCCTGCGGGATGATAAGACGGTTGGTTTTGGGGCGCGTGATATCCGCTTTGATCAGGCTAATATGGAAAAACGAATTCTGGAAGAATTGAAAAAGACCTACCGGCCTGAATTTATCAATCGGATTGATGAAAAGGTGGTCTTCCACAGTCTGTCTGCTGAGGATATGCAGGAAGTGGTCAAGATTATGGTGCAACCGTTGATTAGGAGTCTGGCAGAGCAAGGCATCGTGCTTAAATTCCAAGCTAGTGCCCTGAAATTGCTGGCTCAGGAAGGTTACGATCCAGAAATGGGAGCGCGGCCACTACGCCGTACCCTGCAGACGCAGGTGGAGGACAAGCTGTCTGAGTTGCTCCTGACTGGAGATTTGGTAGCTGGTCAAACGCTCAAAGTTGGTGTCAAAGGTGGCCAACTCAAATTTGAAATGGCTTAGGGAGGATGTGTGCAATGGAAATTCGTGTGATGACAGAAAAGGATTATGCCTCTGTTTACCAGCTGTGGCTCTCTTGCGCTGGTATGGGGCTCAATAACTTAGATGACTCTGAAGAAGGGATTGCCCGCTTTTTGAAGCGCAATCCTGAGACCTGTCTGGTTGCCTTGGAAGGGGAGAGCTTTATAGGTGCTATTCTAGTTGGCACAGATGGACGTAGAGCGTACATTTATCATACAGCTGTCCATCCATATTTTCGTAGAAAAGGAGTAGGCAGAGCTCTGGTCGAACAGGCCTTGTCAGCAGTGAAAAGACTTGGTATCCATAAAGTATCGCTGGTCGTTTTTGAAAGAAATGAACTGGGCAACCGTTTTTGGCAGGAGCTGGGATTTTCAGTTAGAAATGATCTGCTTTACCGAGATCAAGGACTAACGGAGATGATTCGACAGGATACGTAAAAAGCTGATTTACTTAGCATTCTTGCTAGGCTAGTCAGAACCGTGTTATCCTACTGAAGAATATCGTTTAGAAAGGCAGAAACTGTGTCTCTTCGTTATCTTGCTCGAATAGCTCTTCTGGCGGCTGTCTGCGTCGTGCTTCGTTATGCTTTTGCTGGTCTGCCCAATATCAAGCCGATTACAGCGCTGTATTTTCTCTTGGTGGATTTTGAGGACTTGAAGGGCTCTCTTCTAGTCATGTCTATCAGTATCTTTGTATCTTCATTCCTCTTCGGAATGGGGCCGTGGGTACTTTTCCAGATCTTATCCTTTACGGTGGTTATTTGTCTATGGTATTTGCTTTATAGGCGACTAGGTTTGTTTGGCCAGAGTATGTTGGCCTTGCTTTTAGCCTTTAGCTATGGTCTTGTGATTGATGGTATCACAGCCTTGCTTTATCAAATGCCTTGGTGGACCTATGTGGCAGCGGGAGCAGGCTTCAATCTAGCCCACGCCTGGTCCACGATGCTCTTCTATCCTATCTTGTATTTTATTTTAAGGAGACTTTATCATGAAAAAAATCTTTAGTTTACTTACGCTTGCCTTTGCTCTCTTTTTAGTGGGTTGTAGTAATAGCCAAACAAAAACTGATACCAGCTCTAGTTCGGCTACTTCTTCCGTCAAAAAAGAACTGAAAATCAGCATCAGTATTGCACCAGAAGGTCAGGAGAAGAGCGAGAAAACGGTGGCTGTTGAAGAAGGAAAAACAGCGATGGATGCTTTGAAGAAGGCCTATAAGGTCGAAGAAAAAGAAGGTTTTATCACTTCGATTGATGGACATGCTCAGGATGAAGCAAAAGGTCTCTACTGGATGTTTAAGGTCAATGGAGAAATGGCTCCTAAGGGCGCCAATCAAATCACGCTCAAGGATGGAGACAAGCTAGAATTCTACCAAGAAGTCTATCAGCAATAAATCTTGTAGAATAAGAATCTGATGC
>CAJPQE010000063.1:0-10090 GCA_905372795.1 Streptococcus cristatus
GAATATTTCTTATATAAAAAACATTATAACAAAAATATATAGAAATGCCTACAAATCTATTTGTATATTTGTTATAATGTAAATAAAAATTTTAAACTCATGAGATTAGAAGGAGATACCATGACAGATAAACATATTGGAAGACGCATGCAAAGACATAAAGCTAAGAAAAAGGCATTCCTTTTTTCTATTATCAATCTTTTCTTGCTTCTTGCCCTAATCGTAGGCGGAATTTATCTTTGGAAGACTCAGTTCTCTCCTAGCAAACAATCCTCTGCAGGCAACCAAACTGTGCAATCCACCTCGAAGCCAGACTCTACCTCAACAAATGAAGAAGCTTCAAAAATCAAGTGGGTAAAACAAGACGAGCCTGTTAAGATTCCAATTTTGATGTACCATGCGATCCATGTAATGGATCCCTCTGAGGCAGCCAATGCTGGTTTGATTGTAGATCCAACTACTTTTGAAAGTCATTTGCAGGCCCTGAAAGAGGCTGGTTATTATACTTTAACCCCAGATGAAGCTTACAAAGCTTTGACAGAGAATGTCCTGCCTGAAAATAAAAAAGTAGTCTGGCTGACCTTTGACGATAGTTTGAAAGACTTTTATACCAATGCCTTCCCGCTACTTCAAAAGTACCAGATGAAGGCAACCAACAATGTCATTACTGGATTTGTCCAAGCTGGCCGTGAAGATATGCTGACGCTAGATGAGATAAAAGAAATGAAGGAAAAGGGAATGTCCTTTGAAGACCATACCGTCAACCACCCTGATCTATCAACTGCTACTGCTGATCAACAAACCCTTGAACTACGTGATTCTAAAGCCTTTTTAGATGACAATCTATCACAGAAGACGACGACTGTTGCCTATCCATCTGGCCGCTATAGTGATGCGACCTTGCAGATTGCTGAAAGTCTGGGCTATAAGATGGGATTAACGACCAATAACGGCCTGGCTTCACTGTCTAATGGGCTGCTCTCACTCAATCGTGTTCGAGTAAACCCAACTACTACTGCAGAAGATTTATTAAACGAAATCGCTACAAATTAATCTTAGAAAGCTTGCTTCAGACGAAGCAGGCTTTTTCTATTTCTGATAGCAACTTCTTCTAATCACAAAAACACCAGCTCCAAAGAACTGGTGTAAAAAATTATTTAGACTTGATGTAGTTGATACCGTCTGCTTTCGGAGCAACAGCTTTACCGAAGAAGGCCGCAAGAACCACAATCGTCAAAACGTATGGTGCAATCTGTAGATAAACTGTTGGTACTTTTGAAAGAAGAGGCAACTGGTTTCCAATAACGGCTAAACTTTGAGAAGCTCCAAAGAAGAGACTTGCCAACATAGCACCGATAGGGCTCCATTTACCAAAAATCATAGCTGCCAAGGCGATAAATCCTGGACCTATGATAGTTGTCACAGCAAAGTTAACGGAGATTGACTGAGCATAGATAGCTCCACCAATACCGCCGAGCAAACCAGAAATCATAACACCGCAATAGCGCATGAGGTAAACATTGATTCCCAGTGTATCTGCTGCCTGCGGATGTTCTCCAACTGAGCGAAGGCGCAATCCAAATTTTGTCTTAAACATGATAAACCAAGCAAGGAAAGAGAAGGCGATGGCCAAATATCCCATCAGACTTGTATGTTTGAAGAATATATCTCCTATAACTGGAATATCAGACAAAATAGGAAAATTAAATTTACCAAATGAACGCTGAATGTTGTCTGTTTGCCCCTTGTTGTAGATAGCTTTAACAAGGAAGACTGCCAAGGCTGGTGCTAATAAGTTTAGAACCGTACCACTAACAACGTGGTCCGCACGGAAGTTAATGGTTGCTACGGCATGGATAAGGGAGAAGAGCACTCCGACTAAGCCAGCAGCAATCAAGGAGAGCCACGGAGTCAAGCTGCCAAAACTACTTTCGAAAGTCAGATTAAAGAGAACGCCTGTAAATGCTCCCATTACCATGATCCCTTCCAAGCCGACATTGACAACTCCAGCATGCTCCGAATAAGCTCCACCGATACTTGTGAAAATCAAGGGAGCCGCATAAATCAGCATAGATGATACTAATAAACCTAATATCGTTACAATATTCATCCTAGTTTCCCCCTTTCACTTTACCAGCTTCTTGCTTACGGTTTTTAAATAATTCAAAAACTGTCTTACCAGTCAGACGCTCAATCAGATAATGGGCGCTGACAAAGAAGATAATCGAAGCTGTCACGATATTGACCAATTCTGTCGGAATCTGAGCCACGTTCATACCTGGCGCACCAACACTTAAAACTGCAAAGAGGAAGGCTGCAAAGAGAATTCCAATTGGAGAATTGGCTGCCAAAAGACTGACTGCCATACCATTGAAACCAACGCTCAATGAACTTCCTTGCACAAAGACATTCTGATAAGTACCCAGTCCTTCTACGACTCCTCCAAGTCCTGCAAGGGCTCCAGAAATAATCATAGACAAAATAATGGTCCGTTTAGAAGACATCCCTGCGTATTCAGCTGCATTTGGGTTAAGACCAACAGCACGGATCTCAAAACCAAGTGTTGTTTTCTTCAGCATATACCAGATTAGCACGACTGCAATCAAGGCAAAGAAAATACCGATATTCATACGAGAGTTAGCTGTCAAACTTCTCAGCCATTCTGTTTGATAAATCGCATTGGCACCAACACGCTTACTAGAGTCAACACTCTGCATCACAGATTTTGGAAAGCTGCGGATAAAGGCATTTCCAACGAAGAGGACGATGTAGTTCATCATAATCGTAACGATGACTTCACTCGTTCCTAAATAGGCACGTAGAACTCCTGGAATAGCACCAATGATCCCACCAGCTACTACTGCAATCACTACAGTTGCTAGCAACATCAGTGGGCGAGGTAGGTCAGGGAAGGAAAGGGCAAACCAACCAGCTAGAATCCAACCAGCCAAGGCTTGGCCCGGAAGTCCGACATTGAAAAATCCAGCCCGACTAGCAACGGCAAAACCCAAACCAATGAGAACTAGAGGTCCCATCGCCCGAGAAATTTCACCCAAACTTCTCAAAGAACCGAATGCCGTTTTAAAGAGGGATTCATATCCCCAGATAGCATCATAGCCAAAGATAGCCATGACAATCGCTCCCAATAAAATCCCTAAAAGAACTGAGATTAAGGGAACTGCGATCTGCTGTGTTTTTTTAGACATTTGAATCTCCCTTCTAAATCTTACCACCAGCCATGAGAATACCAAGTTCTTGCTTATTAGTCTTCTCTGGAGTCACAATTCCTTGAATCTTGCCATCATGGATAACGGCGATTCTGTCAGAAAGATTGAGTATTTCATCTAGCTCAAAGCTGACAACAAGAACTGCCTTACCTTGAGTACGCTCCTCAATCAAGCGTTTATGGATATACTCAATTGCTCCGACATCAAGACCGCGGGTTGGCTGACTGACAATCAGCAAGTCGGGATCACGATCCACTTCCCGAGCAATGATAGCCTTCTGCTGATTTCCTCCTGAGAGGGCTGAAGCAGGTACATACTCGCTAGCCGCCCGCACGTCAAACTCTTTCATCAGATTGCACGCGTAAGAGTAAATATTATTGTAATTCAAGATGCCGTTTTTGCTAAGTGGTTCCTTGTAGTAAGTCTGCAAAGCAATATTTTCAGAAATGGACATCTGCAGCACCAACCCGTCACGATGGCGATCTTCAGGTACGTGGCTGACCTTCATCTCTGTAATCTGACGTGGTTTCTTACCAATCACGGACTGGTTCTTGATCAAAATTTCACCCGAGCTCGCTTTTCTAAGTCCTGTAATAGCTTGAATCAACTCAGTCTGACCATTTCCGTCAATCCCTGCAATCCCAACAATCTCACCAGCACGAACATCCAGTGAAAGTCCTTTAACAGCTGGAACGCCACGATTCTCTTCAACGACAAGATTCTTGATTGAAAGAACTGTTTCTTGCGGATTAGAAGGTTTCTTCTCAGTCTTGAAGGAAACAGCACGTCCTACCATCATTTCTGCCAAGTCTTGGTTGGTTGCACCAGCAATTTCAACTGTTTCGATCGATTTTCCTCGACGAATAACGGTCACTCGGTCAGAAACTGCACGAATCTCATCCAACTTATGGGTAATAAGAATGATAGACTTACCTTCCTTAACCAAGTTTTTCATGATTTTCATCAATTCATCAATCTCAGATGGTGTCAAAACAGCTGTTGGTTCGTCAAAGATTAGGATATCTGCACCACGGTAAAGGGTCTTCAGAATTTCAACCCGTTGTTGGGCTCCAACAGAAATATCCTCAATCTTGGCAGATGGATCGACCGACAAACCATATTTCTTAGACAAACGCTTAATTTCTTGCGTAGCGCATTTCAAGTCTAAGATACCATTTTTTGTAATCTCACTTCCAAGAATAATATTTTCAGCAACAGTGAAGGCTTCCACAAGCATAAAGTGCTGATGCACCATCCCGATACCAAGTGAGGCCGCCTTTGATGGAGAGTCCAGCTTAACTGGCTTTCCGTTTACTACAATCTCACCACTAGTCGGCTCAAGTAGGCCGGCCAACATATTCATCAAGGTTGACTTCCCGGCACCATTTTCTCCTAAAAGAGCGTGAATTTCACCTTTTCGGAGTTCCAAATTGATTTTATCATTGGCCACAAATTCACCAAAAATCTTGGTAATTTCTCGCATTTCAATGACATTTTCATGTGTCATGGCTCTTTCCTTTCCAGAATTTCATTTTATGTCGATATAACCTCCTCGGACTCCTATCCTAGTAGGCTTAATCAATGCAAAGGCGTCAGAATTTAAAAATGAGCGACCCTAGTAGGTCGGATCGCTCAACATTCAATTATTTATCAGGAACTGTGATGCTACCGTCAAGGATTTTTGCTTTTGCTTCTTCAACAGCTTTTTTAGCATCCTCAGAAAGATTATTTGTTGTCAAATCAACACCGCCGTCTTTCAAACCAAAGGTTGTAGTTTTACCACCTGGGAATTTGCCTTTAGCTGTTTGGTTAGCGATGTCTTGGACAGTCTTACCAACTTGTTTCAAGCTTGATGCCAAAACAAAGTTAGATTCTTTACCATCTTTAGATTTGTATTTACCTTCTTCAGTTTGGTCACGGTCAACACCAAGTACCCAAACTTTTTCATTTTCATTTCTTGTTTCGTTGATTGACTTAGCTTCGTTAAATACTCCAGCACCAGTACCACCAGCTACTTGGTAAACAACATCCGCACCACCAGCATAGTGAGCAGCAGCAATTGTTTTACCTTTAGCTGCATCGCCGAATGAACCAGCATAGTCCACTTTAATCTTGATAGATGGGTCAACTGATTTCACACCAGCTTCGAAACCTTTTTCAAAACGTGTGATAACTGCACCTTCTATACCACCTATGAAACCAACTTGTTTTGTCTTAGTCGTTTTTGCAGCTGCAACACCAGCAAGGTAAGCTGCTTCATTATCCGCAAAGACTGCTGAAGCAACATTCTTTTGACCTTCAATTACATCGTCAATAATAACGTAGTTAATACTTGAATTATCTTTAGCAGCAGATTCAACGGCATCACGAAGGGCAAAACCGATACCAAATACTAAGTTGTAACCATCCGTAGCAGCTTGGTTTAGGTTGTTCGCGTATTGTGACTCGTCGGTTGACTGGAAGTAAGTATAGCCATTATCTTTTGAAAGGCCATTTTCTTTCCCCCAAGCTTGCAAACCTTCCCATGCAGATTGGTTAAATGACTTATCATCAACACCACCTGTATCGGTTACGATAGCAGCTTTTAAATCAGTTTTAGCGTTAGAGCTATCTGATTTAGACGCACGATTTCCACATGCAGCAAGTCCGATTGCTGCGACAGACACTAGACCAAGACCTAGCCATTGTTTCTTGTTCATTTCTGAACCTCCTATATAAGATGTGCAACTTAGTTGCAAGTTTAATTTTGGTCAGTTGACCAGCAACAGACTCAAGTTAAGTCTGTAAAAGAGTATGGAAGTAACTCCTTGACCGTCATCACGACCGTCGATTTATCTTTAGCGACCAAGGTCACTGGTAAATCCTGATTAAAAAACTCTGCCATTACTTGGCGGCAGGCACCACACGGAGAGATCGGTTTTTCCGTTTCTCCGTAAACAATTAATTCCTCAAAGTCTAAAAAGCCTTCAGAAACAGCTTTAAAAATGGCTGTTCGCTCTGCACAATTGGTCAAGCCGAAACTAGCATTTTCGATATTGACACCTGTGAAAACTTGACCATTTTTAGCTACTAAAACAGCTCCGACAGGGAAATGAGAGTATGGAACATAGGCATTCTTCGTGGTTTCTACAACTAAATCAATCAAATTAGTAGTCGCCATTAGCCACGTCTCCCTCCATAATCGCTACACCAGAGGATGCTCCAATGCGAGTCGCACCAGCTTTGATAAAGGCAAGTGCATCTTCGTAAGAACGGGCACCGCCAGAAGCCTTGACTCCCATATCTGGCCCAACTGTCTTACGCATCAAAGCTACATCCTCAACGGTTGCACCACCAGTTGAGAAACCAGTAGATGTCTTGACAAAATCCGCACCAGCTTTCTGAGCAATTTGACAAGCTTTCACTTTCTCATCATCTGTCAAGAGGCAGGTTTCAATAATAACCTTAACTAAAGTTCCTTTGGCAGCTTCCACAACAGCTCGAATGTCTCTTTCAACTAAGTCAAAGTTTCGAGACTTTAGAGCACCGATATTGATGACCATGTCGACTTCATTTGCTCCGTTTTGGATGGCATCACTCGTTTCAAAAGCCTTGAGCTCCGGAGTATTTGCTCCCAGAGGAAAACCAATGACCGTACAGACCTTAACATCCGTAGCTTTTAGTGCTTGCGCAGCAAAATTCACCCAAGTCGGATTGACACAGACGCTCGCAAAATCGTATTTCTTTGCTTCCTCAATTAAGGTTTCAATCTGCTCCTGACTTGCATCAGCTTTCAAAAGCGTATGGTCAATGTATTTGTTTAATTTCATGTTGGATTCTCCTAGAATTAAGCGATCACTTCGACAATCTCGCTTACTGCAACGCTTTCACTACCTATTCTAACATTTTTTTGGAATTCTGTAACTAGTTCTTGAGAAATTTTTTCATTTGCGTAAATTTTTGCGACAATTTCCCCAATTTTGACTGTTTCGCCAACCTTCTTTTCAAACACGATTCCAGTTTCATAATCTAGTTTATCAGATTTGACCGCTCGGCCTGCTCCTAATCTCATCGCAAACAAGCCAAATTCCATAGCTGGAAGCTCTGTGATATAACCAGATTGCTCTGCTCTCACTTCAGCCACATAAGCCGCTTTGGATGGTCGATACAAGTCCTCTAGATCTCCACCTTGAGCTGCAATCATCTCTTCAAATTTTTTCAAAGCCGCTCTATTTGTCAGATGCTCTCTAATTTCAGAAACTGACTTCTCAACATTTGCCAAATCAAGCATAATCCGAGCGAGCTCGCAGATAAACTCCGTAATATCCTCGCGTCCTTTTCCTTGAAGGATTTCCAGTGCTTCCAAGATTTCCAAACGATTGCCAATGCTGGTACCTAAAGGCTGACTCATATCCGTAATAACTGCAACTGTTCTGCGTCCGACAGCCTTACCTAAATCTACCATGGTACGGGCTAGGACACGGGCATCCTCTAGATTTTTCATAAAGGCACCTTCACCGACGGTCACATCCAGCAAGATGCTGTCTGCACCAGCGGCGATTTTCTTGCTCATAACCGAACTGGCAATCAAAGGAATCGTATCAACTGTAGCGGTCACATCACGTAGAGCATAGAGAAGCTTGTCTGCCTTGACCAGCTGGTCTGACTGACCGATGACGGATACACCAATATCCTGAACCTGCTTGATGAAATCTTCCTGACTGCGCTCTACTTGGTAGCCCTTGACAGACTCGAGCTTGTCTATGGTACCACCCGTATGCCCCAAGCCTCGACCGCTCATCTTAGCAACGGGCACGCCAAAGCTAGCTACTAGAGGAGCCAAGATTAAGGTAACCTTATCTCCCACTCCACCAGTCGAATGCTTATCGACCTTAATCCCTGAAATGGCTGACAGGTCAAACTGCTGGCCTGTCCCCACCATAGCCATGGTCAAATCAGAAATTTCCCGAGTGGTCATCCCTTTAAAGTAAACAGCCATAGCAAAGGCCGACATCTGGTAATCTGGTACTGTTCCAGCTACATACCCCTCAATCAGCCATTCAATCTCTTGACTGGACAATTCTAGTCCATCTCGTTTCTTTTGAATAATATCAACTGCCCGCATCTTTATTTCACACTCCTTAGGATATAATAGCCTTTGTCCTTCTTGAGAGTCTCGCAGTTGCCAAACACTTCTTCCATCTTAGTTTTAGCGCTGGGAGCTCCTTGTTTCTTTTGGATAACAATCGTCAAATCTCCATCCGCTAGCAAGTGATCATAGCTACCTGAAATAACTTCATGCACCACCTGCTTACCGGCGCGAATCGGTGGATTGCTGATAATATGATGAAATTGTCCGGTCACATGTTCGTAAACATTGGACTGGAAAATATCTGCAGATACTTGGTTCGCATCCGCATTTTTTCTAGCCAAGTCTAGCGCTCGCTGATTGATATCCACGAGAGTGACTTCTAGCTCTTGCGCTTTAGCCAGAGTCAAGCCCAGCGTTCCATAACCGCAGCCGACATCCAGCAGCGTTTCTTTTTTGTTAAATTCTAAGGCAGACAACAACACTCGACTGCCGTAATCGATCATTTTTTTGCTAAAGACACCAGCATCTGTTAAAAAGGTCATCTGTTGTCCTAATAGTTCCACTTTTAATTCATGAATGTCATGCTTGGCATCCGGATTTTCTGCAAAATACATTTTAGTCATAAAACCATTTTATCATAAATTTTCTAGATTTGTAAATCGTTTTCATTTCTCCAAAAGTATGTTATACTAAAATCCATCATATAGGAGTAACTTATGACAAACGAATTTCTTCATTTTGAAAAAATCAGCCGCCAAACTTGGCAGAATCTGCATCGAAAGAAAAATCCACCGCTCACTGAGTCCGAGCTCAATTCTATCAAGAGTTTTAATGACAAAATCAGTCTACAGGATGTAACAGATGTTTATCTGCCTCTGACGAATCTCATCCAAATTTATAAACGTTCCAAAGAAGATCTCGCCTTTTCAAAAGGTATTTTTCTACAAAAGGAGAGCAAAAGGCAGCCCTTTATTATCGGAGTATCTGGCAGTGTTGCCGTTGGAAAATCAACGATTAGCCGCCTATTGCAAATTCTCCTATCACGGACTTTTACAAATGCCACCGTTGAATTAGTGACGACCGATGGCTTCCTCTATCCTAATCAAACCTTGATTGAATCAGATATTTTAAATCGCAAGGGCTTCCCTGAAAGCTACAATATGGAACTTTTGCTGGATTTCTTAGACCGCATCAAAAATGGTCAAAACTATGAAATTCCCGTCTACTCGCACGAAATTTATGATATTGTCCCAAATGATAAGCAGGAGATTAAGGCAGCTGACTTTGTCATCGTGGAAGGTATCAATGTTTTCCAAAATCCGCAAAATGAACGCCTTTATATGACTGACTTTTTCGACTTCTCTATCTACGTAGATGCCGAAATCGAAAATATTGAGTCTTGGTATCTAGATCGTTTTAAAAAATTACTGGCACTAGCCAAGCACGACACGAATAACTACTACCATCGCTTTACGACCCAGCCTGAAGAAGAAGTCATGGCGCTGGCCCATAATATCTGGGAAACAATCAATCTGGTGAACCTATTAGACTATATTGAGCCAACTCGTAATAGGGCCGAAGTGATTTTGCACAAGGCTAAAAATCATGAAATTGACGAAATCTATCTAAAAAAATAATTTAGGCTTGTCAAATCACAACTTTTCATATATAATTAGATAGTTAGTATTTTCAATGGAGGTGAATAACTTGGCAAACATTAAGTCAGCTATCAAACGTGCTGAATTGAACGTTAAACAAAACGAAAAAAACTCAGCTCAAAAATCAGCTATGC
>CAJPQE010000064.1:0-9869 GCA_905372795.1 Streptococcus cristatus
TTTGCAGACCGATAAATCCATAAACAACAGACGGAATACCAACTAAAAGTTCAATAGCCGGTTGCAGTATCTTTGCTCCTTTTGGAGAAACTTCTGTCATAAAGACAGCTGCACCAATCGCAAAGGGAGTTGCTATCAGAGCAGACAGAATGGTAACGATAAAGGAGCCTAAAATCATTGGCAGGGCACCGAATTCCTTACCTGACGGATTCCAAGTGGAGCCAAACAAGAATTCAAATACATTAACTCCGTTGACAAAGAAGGTCGACAGCCCTTTTTGTGCTACGAAGATTAAAATCATGGCTACAATCAGGACGATTAAAGCCAGACAAGCAAAGGTGATATATTTACCAAATTTTTCCAGACGAGAGTTTTTCGAAGGGGATAGTAATTTTTTTGCTAATTCTTCATTTCTCATTTGCTATCTCCTTTTAAGCTTGTAACGTTTCCATCAGCATCCTTGCTGACCTGCATTTCCTTGATGGAAATATAGCCCATTCCTGAGACGATTCCATCCTGAACTTCATCTGACAGCATGTAGTCCAGAAACTCTGCTGCCAGACCAGTCGGCTTGCCCAATGTATACATATGCTCATAAGACCAGAGTGGCCAAGCATTGGTCGCAACATTTTTGGCCGTTGGCTCGTAGCCATTGAGCTTCAAAGTCTTGACAGAATCATCGACATAAGCAAAGGCCAGATAAGAAATGGCTCCCGGTGTTTGAGAAACAATGGACTTAACCATCCCATTTGAATCTTGTTCTTGACTTTGAACGGCTGATTTACCAGCCATAATGACACTGTCAAACGTAGCTCGGGAACCAGAGCTTGCCGCCCGGTTGATGATGGAAATCTCTAGATTTTTACCACCCAGCTGTTTCCAGTTGGTCACTTCACCAGTAAAAATCTTCTGCAACTGCTCTGCCGTTAAATTATCGACAGATACTTCTTTATTGACAATCACGGCAATTCCAGCGACGGCTACCTTGTGGTCAACAAGGGCTGAAGCGTCAATCCCTTCTTTTTCCTCAGCAAACACATCTGAGTTGCCAATTTCAACGGCACCAGACTGAACCTGAGACAAACCCGTACCTGATCCGCCACCTTGAACATTGACCGTTTTTCCAATATTGGCTGAACCAAACTCATCCGCTGCTGCTTCAACGAGTGGCTGAAGGGCTGTCGAACCAACGGCAGTCATGGACTCGCCTCGGTCAATCCAGCTAGAGCAGGCAGAGAGGCTGACCATAACTAGAACTAGAACCGCTGACAAAATCAGCTTATATTTTTTCTTTACCATTTTTCTCCTCGAAATCTTGAGAATGATAGTGGAATGTCTATTTAAAAGAAACTGAAAATCCCACTATATCCACTATAACATAGAAAGAGGGCTTTGCCTAGTCTTTTGAACGAAAGCGAAGCCCCTTTGGGAAATAATTTTTCAAGGTATTTCCAGTAATTTTTGCAAAACCCAAACCGTTGCCCTGGGCAAGGACTTGATACCAACCATTTGGATAGTTTTGAAAGAGTTGAACCGTTTCGCCAGCTACATATTTGCTGAAGGCCTCATCATCAATCTCAAGGACTGAGACGACTTCACTCGGCCTCAAAGCCAGCCCTAAGGCAAAGCTCGGTTCAAAGCGATTTTTCTTAAAATCTCCTAGATGCAGGCCATTGCGAGCGATTTTCAGCTTGGACATGTCTGGCAGTCCAGCTGGCAGCAGATACAGATTATCACCAAAAGTATCTAAATGTCCTTCTAGCTCAATGTTTAGATGCTTTTTCTGGAAATCTTGCCAGAGTTTTCGCTGCTCAGCTGTCAATTTATTTTTGGCCGCCTTGATTTTTTTAGCAGATTGACTTCCTGTAAAGCAGAACTTCGCTACAAATTGCCCTTCTCCTTTGAAATGGTGGGGATACATCCGAGCTGTTTCAGGGAAGTCAATACCTGCTACCATGCCATTGATTTTTGGTATTTCCAGCAATTCCAAAGGAAAATTCTCTAAAAGCCAAGCGACCATTTCTTCATTTTCTTCAAGTGCCCAGGTGCAAGTTGAATAGACTAGCTGCCCGCCTGTCGCCAACATCTTGACAGCGTCCTCTAAAATTTCTCGTTGCAGACGCGCGCACCGGGCAGGATATTCCGGACTCCAATACTGGGTAGCATCTGGCTGCTTCCGAAACATCCCTTCGCCAGAGCAAGGAGCATCCAGAACAATGAGATCAAAATAGCCCTGATAAACCTTAGCCAATCGATCGGCAGATTCATTTGTGACAAGAACATTTCGCGCTCCAAACCGCTCAATGTTTTCTACCAAAATTTTACTGCGTTTGGCATTGATTTCGTTAGAAACTAGCACACCTGTATTATCTAGATAAGAGAGTAGGTGAGTAGATTTTCCACCTGGTGCAGCCGCTAAGTCCAAAACTTTCATGCCCTTTTGTGGTGCTGCAACTTGGGCAACCATTTGCGCAGCTGGCTCCTGAGAATAAACTAGCCCCGTGACATGTTCTACCGACCTACCAGACACTTTTCCGTAATGTCCCCAGTCTGTATTTGGAATCGCATCTGTAAAATTTTTCTGGTTCTCTTTTAAAGGATTACTGCGAAAGGCTGAAATCGGATCTTGATCAAAAGTCGCCAAAAAAGCCTCTGCTTCCTGTCCCAAGAGCTTTTCATACTTTTCCTTAAAACCTACTGGAAAGTCCATACTAGCCTTTTCCCTTTCGTAAATACTCTCGTAATTCGTCTAACTTACACTTTGGTGCAATCATAATCGGCTCCTGAGTCTGAAAATTTGGCCGATTGCCATCTAGAGTCTGAATGACGAAGCCTAGTTTGTCAGCCATCACATAGGCCGCCGCATAGTCCCAAGGCCAATTATAAGAGAAATAGGCGGCTAAACCACCAGCCAAGGTCTTAGCAAAACTAATCCCAGCACTGCCATAGATACGCACCCCCAAGCAATCACGAGCTAAATCAGCTAGTCCCCAGTGATTATGCTCCAGCATACTAGCATTTGAAGCCATAAGATATTGCTGCAAGGGCTTATCGATAAAAGCAGACAACTTTCTGTCATTGCAGTACACATCAAAAGCCCCGCCTCCATGAAAAAGCTGGTCCCTTGTCACATCGTAAATCAAGCCGAACTTGCCCTGCCCATTTTCAAAATAAGCTAACATAATAGCAAAATCAGCCCGCTGGGTGATGAAATTATTGGTGCCATCAATGGGATCAATCACCCAGACATTACCATCCGCAATGTCGTATCGCAGGTCATTTTCCTCGGCCAAAATCGCGTCGTTCGGATACTGAGCTAAAATTTTCCCAACTAAGTCATCCTGGATGATCCGATCCATTTGAGTCACCAAGTCAGTCGGACTGCTCTTTTGTACAACATCCAAGTCATCATAGAGATGGTCTCTTAAAAAAGCACCTGCCTGATAAACTATTTCTTTCGCAAAATGAAATTTATTTTCCAAGAGAAATCATTCCTTTCCCTTTCCTTTTTGCCTCCTGAACAGCGCGATAAAGAGAATAGCCACTGACCGTCTCAAACTCACGGCCGAGTCGCTTCTCTTCTCCCTTGCTGGGAACAACTTTCTTGAAAACTGCATAGGACTGGAGCAGTTTCTCCGCTTGAATCTTCTGTTCATAGGCTTGCTCTACATCATTAAAAAAAGAAAGCACTGAAGCAAGCTCTTCAGTGCTCCACGATAAGTCTAGTGGGTAACTATAATTTTTTTCCATATGTTAAATATCAGCACGCATAGTTGCGGCTCTAAGTTCTTCTTTCCGATAGCCTCTAGGCAAGAAAGCACGGATTTCATCTTCATTGAAGCCGATTTGCATTCGTTTACCATCGAGGATAATTGGGCGACGCAAAAGACTAGGATTTTCCTCAATCAGCTTAATGAGCGTTGAAATCGATAAATCCTCTACATCTAAATCTAGTTTTTGAAAAATTTTTGAGCGGGTTGAGATGATGTCATCAGTGCCATTTTCTGTCAATGAAAGAATGTGTTGCAATTCTGGAGCAGACAGAGGGCTCGTCATGATATTATGCTCCGTAAATGGAACTTCATGACTAATCAACCAAGCACGCGCCTTGCGACAGGAAGTGCAGCTAGGCGATAAAAATAGTGTAATCATGCTGTTCTCTTCTTATTTTTATATAGTAACTAACTCTATTATACTAAATTTTATCTCTCTTGACTAGATGTTTTTAAGAATCAGCTTGAAATACTAAGAAAAATATCAAGAACTGACATTTATTCCGAACGTTCCCAATTTCTTGCCACTTCTTCATCACTCTTTAATTGAGCAACCAGTTCTTCAATACCATCAAATTTGACCATATCACGAATCTTATCCAGCCAGATAATCCGAATCGTATCGCCATAGATTTCCTCCGCAAAGTCAAATAGATTGGCCTCAAACCGAAGTTCATCTCCTTCAAAGGTCACATTTTTGCCAACACTAGCCATGCCTCGATAAATCTTGCCATTGTGCTCAACATCCACCACATAGACACCATCTGCTGGCAAAATCACGCGATCCAAAGGGGCTAGATTAGCCGTTGGATAGCCAATGGTACGCCCCCTAGCATTGCCATGAACCACAATGCCACGAGTAGAGAGAGGATAGCCTAATAGCTGATGCGCCTTGGCAACATCACCATTTTGAATGGTCTCTCTAATCCGAGTAGAAGAGATTTTTTCCTCATCTTGATTGACTGATGAGACGATGACAATCTGACCATCAAAATAGTCTGCAAGCTCCTCTGCCCTTCTCTTATCAGAGCCAAAGTGATAGTCAAATCCCGCTACAACTGCCTTTGCTTTAAGCGCAGCAACGTACTTATCAAAAAATTCTTGGGCTGTATTTTTAGAAAAATGGCTAGTAAAGTCAATCAAATAAAGGTAGTCCACACCCAAATTTTCTAAGTGAGCAGCTCGTTCCTCTGGATGATTCAAATGCAACATCAATTCTGGCTGATAGCGGACAAAAGCTAATTTTGGTGACTCAGGAAAGGTCAGTACCGCAATCTTCAGTCCTTTCTCATCTGCAATTTTCCTTGCTTCCTTAAAAAGTGTCTGATGTCCCTTATGCAGGCCGTCAAAATAGCCCAAGACCAAGACCGTATCTTCTTCCTGATTTATCTCTAATTCATTATTAATTCGTCTTATTTTCATCATTTTTCTATTTTACTATGTATCCGCTTTTTTTACAACAAATTAAATCTAAGAAAAAGAACTTCTAACACTCCAAAGAGACACCTTGCTATTCCTAACAAGGTGTCTCTGTCAATATTGCAAAAAAATATGAAACTACACTGATTACTGACGATCATCATAGCCATTTGGATGACTGGAATGCCATTTCCAAGCGGTTTCGATAATGGTTTCGATATTGTCAAATTTCGGCTGCCAGCCCAGAACTTTTCTGGCCTTCTCAGAGGAAGCAATCAGCGTATCCGGGTCCCCTGGGCGCCGCTCTGCTATTTCCAAAGGAATAGGATGGCCGGTCACCTTGCGAGCGGCTTCTACAATCTGAAGGTTGGAAAAACCAGTCGAAGAGCCAAGGTTAAAGGCATCCGAAGGTTGACTAGCACGCAGATGCTCAACAGCCAAAATATGGGCTTCAGCCAAGTCAAAAGGATGAACATAATCGCGAACATTGGTTCCATCCGGAGTGTCGTAATCGTCGCCAAAGACAGCGATCTTCTCACGTTTGCCCTGAGCCACCTGAAGCACGATCGGTAGGAGATGGGTTTCAGGTCCGTGGTCCTCACCGATTGAGCCGTCGGGCTTGGCACCAGCCACATTGAAATAACGCAGAGCTACAAACTTGATGCCATAGGCCTGGTCTGCCCAGCGCATAATGGTCTCCATCATAAGCTTGCTCTCACCATAAGGATTGATAGGCTTTTGCGGAGTCGTTTCCAGAATTGGAACTTCCTCAGGAATACCATAAGTCGCCGCTGTCGAAGAAAAGACAATGTTCTTAACACCGCATTCCTGCATGACCTCCAAAAGAGAAACCATACCGGCTGTGTTATTGTCAAAATATTTGAGCGGATCAACCATAGACTCTGCGACCAGTGAAAAGGCAGCAAAGTGAATGACTGCATCGATGGATGGATGCTTGGCAAAGACATCTCGCATAAAGTCCTTATCCGCCAAATCCCCCTCATAAAAGACTGCCTGAGGATGAACCGCTGCCCGATGACCAGTCACCAAATTATCAACGACGACTACCTCTTCCTTGCCTGCTGCTACCAAACGATCTACCATGTGCGAGCCGATATAACCAGCTCCACCTAATACTAAAATTGCCATGTTTCTCTCTTTCTTGTCTTGATTTTTATTTAACTATTTTATCAAAAATAAGGACGAATGAAAACTCTCACTGCAATTATTCCTCTTTCAAACCAACAGATTGGACAAAGCGCATGAAAGCTTCCTTGCCCTCCTCTGTTCGCTTGTAAACTCCTGCATCTTCCAGCACACGGCTGAAAATTTGTCCAACTGAAGCCTGAACTACTCCTTCCACCGTTTCAGCGGAAACATTTGGATTTTGGTCTTTGAGTTGATTGGCCCACTCCTGATGATAGGCAGCAACCTGACAGTCTTCTCCCAGCAGAAACAGTTCCACCTGCTTGAGTTCTTCCTTGAGCCGAGGCGGCAGAATAGCCAGCCCCATAACCTCAATCAGACCGATATTTTCTTTCTTAATATGCTGCACATCCCTATGAGGATGGTAAATGCCGTCTGGATGTTCTGCGGAAGTTTGATTGTCCCGCAAGACCAGGTCCATCTCAAAAAATCCATCTTTCCTGCGGGCAATCGGTGTGATGGTATGGTGAGGCTCACCCTCAGACTCTGACAACACCTGCACACTAGGATCAGAATAAGTCCGCCAAACTTGCAAGATCTTGTCAGCCAACTCAATCAACAATTGCTTTTTCTCAGACCTTAGACGAATGACTGACATAGGCCACTTGACAATACCTGCTTCCACCTCTTCAAATCCGCTAAAAGTAAAGCTGCAATCCAGCTCTGCCATTTCCATAGGGAAGGTATGACGTCCACCTTGATAGTGGTCGTGGATCAGGATGGAGCCACCGACAATAGGCAGGTCGGCGTTAGATCCTGCAAAATAGCCTGGAAAAGTCTCGACGATGTCCAGCAGACGCTCAAAGGTCAGACGGCTGATAGCCATAGGAAGGTGCTGGCTGTGCAGAAAGATGCAATGCTCATTAAAGTAGGCATAGGGCGAATACTGGAAGCCCCATTCCTGTCCGGCCAAATCGAATCGAATAATCCGATGGTTAGCGCGGGCAGGGTGATCCAAGCGGCCTTGGTAGCCTTCATTTTCCATGCAAAGCTGGCAGGCTGGATAATTACTATTCTTAACCTTTTTAGCTGCCGCAATTTCCTTGGGATCCTTTTCTGGCTTAGAGAGATTGATGGTGATTTCCAAATCTCCATAGGCAGTTGGCGATTTGAAAGCAATGTTTTTAGCAATAGCCTTGACCTTGATGTAGTCATTCTTTTGACTAAGCTGGTAAAAATCAACCACGGCCTGTTCAGGATTGGAAGCATAGGTCGTCCAGAAGTTCCGATTGAGCTGGCTAGGGGTAGGGGTAATAAAGTTCATAAGCTCAGCACCAAGGATTTCACGCGCAGTCTGACTATCCTCAATCGTCTCTAATCTAACTGCCTCCTCAACCAGCTGGTCCTTGAGGTCAATCAAGTCATCCAACTCAGTCTCAACTTCTAAAACACCATCTCCCACTCGTGCCAAAATACGATTGGTCAGGTAGATTCGATCCATTTCCTCAAATGAACTTTCAGAAATGACTTCTGTGATAAATGCATCTAGAACTCCCTGACTCATTGATTCTCCTTCTTACATTCTAAATAGTCTCTGACAGCGTCTAGATCCTGAAAAACTTGTTCTGTTTTATTTAAGAAAGACTGTGCTGGTATTTTTAAGTCTGGAATACAAATGACTGGTATCCCAGCTCTATACGCTGCTTCAATCCCTGCTTCACTATCCTCTAGTACTAAGCAATTCTCTGGTAAAACATTCAAATCTCTACAGGCCTTTAAAAATATATCAGGGTAAGGTTTGCTTCTCTTTACATCTTTTGCAAAAACTAGATGGTCAAATAGGGACAGTATACCATTACTATCCAAGATCATTCTAGCTCTAGATTCAACACTTGAAGTTGCTAAGGCGATTGAAATACCTTCTCTTTCCAAAAAAGCAAGCAAATTTTTAGCACCTTTTTTTAAATTTACACCTTTGGCTAATATTCGAGCTTCCAGTTCATAAACTTTTTCCAAGGTTTGGTCAAAGTTCCAAGGTAAATCATAGGTGTCCAAAAATCGTTGAACATTCTCCTCTTCCCTATGTCCACTGTATTCTCTAGAATATGTTTCTTCTGTGAAAGGAATTCCAAAATCTTCAAGCAATTCTTGATAAACTTTTAGAGAAATGATCTCAGTATCAGCTAATAAGCCATCTAAATCAAATATTACAGCGTCCATTTACTTCTCTCCTAGTCTAAAACTCGACTGCCACCTGCAACTTCAGCGATATAGAAGCTTGGAGCGTATCCAACGACTTCCTCGTAATGTTTGCCTACAGCTTCCTTAAAGGCCTCGACAGTATCTTTTTGAACCAAGGCAATGGCGCAACCACCGAAGCCTGCTCCGGTCATACGAGCCCCCAGAACACCTTTTTGCTCCCAGGCCGTGTGAACCAAGGTGTCCAGCTCTAGACCAGTCACTTCATAGTCATGTTCTAAAGAAACATGAGACGCATTCATGAGACGGCCGAATTTGTCAAGATTGCCTGCCTGCAAAGCTGCCCGTGCTTGCAAAGTCCGTTGATTTTCTAAAACAGCATGGCGAGCCCGTTTGAGACGATCTTCGTCCTCTATCAGATAGCTATACTCGTCAAAGGACCACTCATCCAACTCGCCCAAGGTTGCGATAGACAGCTTGCGGTTCAGTTCTTCAACAGCTTTTTCGCACTCCGCCCGACGTTCATTGTACTTAGAATCCGCTAATTCACGACGCTTATTGGTGTTCATAATCACTACAACATTGTCCTTGAGATCAAGCGGCACCAAGTCATATTCAAGAGTATTGGTATCTAGGTAAATAGCCCGCTGGTCAGCTCCCATTCCGATAGCAAACTGGTCCATGATGCCAGAATTAACCCCGATAAATTCATTCTCAGTTAATTTACCGATTTTCACTAGGTCCAAACGTTCCAACTGCAAATCAAAGAGTTTCTCAGCAATGACACCCGTCAAAAGCTCTAATGACGCAGATGACGACAGACCAGAACCATTTGGAATATTTCCATAAACATAGACATCCATGCCTCGGTCAATCTTATGGCCTGCCTCCTTCAGAAAATGCAGGACTCCTTTCGGATAGTTGGTCCAGTTATGCTCAGGCTCAAAGTGCAGGTTTTCCAGCGGCACTTCAATAATCCCTTTTTCTTCAAAATTCCCTGAGAAGAATCGCAAGAGCTGATCGTCCCGCTTGCGAGCCGCACCATACGTTCCAAGAGAAATGGCTGCAGGAAAGACGTGACCGCCATTATAGTCCGTATGCTCACCAATCAAATTGATCCGACCGGGTGAAAAGAAAGTGTGGTCCGCTTCTACTCCAAAAATCTTGGCAAAATCTGCGCGGACTTGCTCCGCTGAAATTAGGTTTGACATAAACTAAACTCCTTTAAAATTGGTTTTCGATTTTGTAACCATTTTCTTAATTATACCTGTTTTTGAATAAAACTTCAATATGTTTAGTAAAATTTTACTTAATTTAGCACCGTGCAAAAAT
>CAJPQE010000065.1:0-9860 GCA_905372795.1 Streptococcus cristatus
CCTTATCATTATTATATAGAAATTTAGATATAAAAGCAATTTCATTTTATAAATTGGAGAATTAGTTTTATTTCTACTGAATCTCCCATCTACTTACTCCTAAAGTTGCTTTCACTTGTCTCTTTTGATACACTTAAACTATGAATACAAACCTCAAACCCAAACTCCAGCGCTTTGCTACTGCGACTGCCTTTGCCTGTCCCATCTGCAAGGAAGAGCTGCAGCTGATGGAAAACAGCCTCAAATGCCGACATCGTCATTCTTATGACTTGGCCAAGTTTGGCTATGTCAATCTAGCACCTCAAATCAAGCAGCCCAAAGACTACGATAAGACTAGTTTTCAAAATCGGCAGTTGATCTTAGAAGCAGGATTTTACCAAGCTATCTTAGAAGCTGTCTCGAACTTACTTGCTAGCTCAGAAACTGCCAAAACAGTCTTAGATATTGGCTGCGGCGAGGGCTTCTACTCTCGCAAACTCCAAGAAACCCATCCCCAAAAAACCTTCTATGCCTTCGATATTTCAAAAGATTCCATCCAGTTGGCAGCCAAGAGCGACAGCTCTTTCGCAGTCAATTGGTTCGTTGGTGATTTGGCTAAGCTGCCGCTACAAGATGCCAGCATGGACATCATTTTAGACATCTTTTCTCCAGCCAATTATCAGGAATTTCGGAGAGTCATGTCTAGCAATGCCCTCCTCATCAAAGTCATTCCCACCGAGCACCATCTTCAAGAAATTCGCCAAAAAGCCGCTAGACAGCTCAGCAACAAGGATTACTCTAACCAAGAAGTCATCCAGCATTTCCAAGAGCACTTCGATATAATCTCCGATATTACTGTCGAGTCCAGCCAGTCCTTGACTGCCGAAAGTAGAGCCGCTCTTTTAGCGATGACACCACTCCTCTTTCACGTTGAGCAAGACCAGATCGACTGGACTGACCTCACCCAAGTAACCATTGCCGCTACCATTCTTGTCGGAAAAGCAAAATAAAGAAAAGATAGTCCGCAGACCAAATGCATTCCGTTTGGCTTGCTGACTATCTTTTCTATAACTTATATTTTAATAAACCGTTTTCTCTGTTTCGAAATCAAAGAAATGTGCCTTGTTCAGATCAAAGCCAAGGTCAATTCCAGCACCTGTTTCTGAGTAGTCACGAGCATCTACACGCGCGATAAACTCGCTGTCGCCAACTTGGCAGTAAAGGTGAGACTCAGAACCCAAAAGCTCAGAAACAGAGATGGTCGCATGGACCACAGAGTCTGGGAAGGTCTCTAAGAAGGCAGGTTCTGTATTGATGTCTTCTGGACGAATACCAAAGATCAGCTTCTTGCCGTCATAACCCTTCTCACGTAACACCTTCAGTGTTCCCTCTGGCACGGTCAAACGCAAGCCATCGGCAACGATTTCATTCCCCTCAAGTGTCACAGTGATAAAGTTCATGGCTGGGCTACCAATGAAGCCCGCCACAAACTTGTTGACTGGATTTCTGTAGACTTCTTGTGGGCTACCGATTTGCTCCACTCGACCAATGGTTCCAGTTCCAGCAGGATTCTTGGTTGCTGACATGATAACAATCCGGTCAGCCAGCGTCATCGCTTCTGTCTGGTCATGGGTAACGTAAATGGTTGTTGCTCCGATACGGCGGTGGATTTTGGCAATCTCAGCACGCATGGACACCCGCAGCTTCGCATCCAAGTTTGACAAAGGCTCGTCCATTAGGAAAACCTTTGCATCACGCACGATGGCACGCCCCATGGCAACACGCTGACGTTGACCACCTGACAAGTCCGCTGGCTTACGATCCAAGAATTCTTTCAATCCAAGGATTTCAGCTGCTTCTTGCACCCGCTTGTCAATATCTTCCTTGCTGTACTTGCGAAGTTTGAGCCCGAAAGCCATGTTGTCGTAGACTGTCATGTGTGGATAGAGGGCATAGTTCTGAAAGACCATGGCGATATCGCGGTCTTTCGGTGCCACGTCATTGACCACTTTACCGTCAATCGACGCTGTTCCTTCTGTGATATCCTCAAGACCCGCAATCATACGCAGCGTTGTGGATTTCCCACATCCTGACGGACCAACGAAAACGATAAATTCCTTGTCCTTAATGTCCAAATTGAAGTCTTCAACAGAATAGTGCTCACTATTTGGATACTTCTTATAAATATTTTTCAGATTTAATTCAACCATAAGTTCCCCTTTACTTTATGTGAAAATAGTTGCCTTTGAAACCCCTAAAAATTTCAAAGCGCTTTCATAAAAATATTATATCCTTTTTTAATTATTATTTCAAGCATTTATTCAAACGTTTGCACAATTTTTTATCATATTTCAACTAACTACTCTTTTAAAACAAAAAATAGGATAGAAAATTTCTATCCTACACGACTAGTTAGTAACACGATAATAAAATTGACCTTGTTCATCAAAGCTATTCATCCCAACTCCCGTCCACAGACGATCTTGGCTGGCATCTGAGCTATCTTGGAAATTTTCTTTATTCGCAAGCTTGACACCTTTTGGAATGAACTCTAGCAAGAAACCTCCAGTCTCACCACCGTACACACCGCCAGAAGCCGTTCCATAATCCGTTAACGATGCTCCGTACAGCTCATAGCCATCAGAAACTAACCCTTTATCATTGAACACCAGCTGGTGACCAGCAGCATTCTGCCAGGTTCCTTTTACACTGGAGTAGTCTCCATTGGCCAAGGCCGAAATATCCATTGCTTTTTTCTCCTCTTGCGTCTTTTCTGGACTAACTTCTGCTGAGCTTTGACTACTTACGGCAGAAGAAGACGATTCTGCAACACTCTGGCTAGAAGCTACTTGAGAAGATTCCTGAGTAGTACTCGAACTTGTCTGAGTAGAATTAACTGCCTTACTAGAGCAGGCTGCCAAAGTCGATAGAGCTAAGCAACATAACAAAGGATAGACTATTTTCTGCTTCATGGCTTTCTCCTTATCCATTAAATGATTACTAATATTATAGACTTTTTCAGCCTATTTTACAAGTTAGCTCAGTTATCCTGCACCGCTAAAACCTTATAGATGGTTTTGCTCAAAGCCGCCTGATAATCCTCTGCACTCAAGGATCTATCCGCAATAATTTCTGCTGTCTGCTTGTCCAGATCTACTGTCACATCTGACACTCCCTCCATAGACAGGAAGTGCTGAGTGACGTGTTTGACACAATTTTGACAAGATAAGTTTTCTAATTGGACAGTTTGTTTCATAGATTCATTCCTCCGTATATTCCTTCATTTTAAAGTTTAAAGCGTCCTAGACGCAGAGCATTGGCCACAACTGACACTGAGCTTAAGCTCATGGCCAGACCAGCCAGCATAGGATTGAGCAAGGGACCGCCGAAAAGATGCAATAGCCCCATAGCAATCGGGATACCTAATGTATTGTAGGCAAAGGCCCAGAAGAGGTTTTCCTTGATATTGCGGATAGTCGCCTGGCTGAGCTTGATAGCCTTGACTACATCCTGCAAATCACTATGCATGAGCACTACATCTGCCGACTCAATAGCTACATCAGCGCCTGAGCCGATGGCAATTCCAACATCTGCCTGAACCAGAGCTGGAGCATCATTAATACCGTCTCCGACCATAGCCAGTTTTTTCCCAGCTTCCTGTAAGTTCTTGATAGCAGTGGCCTTACCATCTGGCAATACACCTGCGATGACTTTTTGGATTCCAGCTTTCTGGGCAATAGCTGTCGCTGTTTCTTCACGATCTCCTGTCAGCATGATGACTTCTAGTCCCATAGACTGGAGCTCCTGCACCGCCTTCAGGCTGCTGGACTTCATCTCATCTGCTACCGCTAAAATACCAGCTAGCTGTCCATCTACTGCGACAAACATGGCTGTCTTCCCTTCTTGGGACAGCTCCAACAACTGTTCTTGAAAGACACTGCTGTCAATGTTCTTTTCTTTCATCAGAGACTCATTTCCCACCAGAAGCTGTTTGCCCTCAACCTGAGCTGACAAACCTCGTCCAACCATAGCCTCAAAATGACTGACAGGCAGCAAATCAAGCTCCTCCTGCTGAGCAGCTTCTAAGATAGCCTGAGCCAAAGGATGCTCAGAATGCTGCTCAGCACTGGCTATTAGCTGCAATAAGTCAGAGCGATTAAAAGCACTCAAGGGCAGCAGATCTGTCAGACTGGGCTTACCAACCGTAATCGTCCCCGTCTTATCAAGAACAATAGTATCCAGCTGATAAGCCGCTTCCAAAGCCTGACCAGACTTAATCAGAATTCCATTTTCAGCCCCTTTACCAGTTCCAACCATAATGGCTGTCGGAGTGGCTAATCCTAGCGCACAAGGGCAGGCAATGACCAGAACTGCGATAAAGATTGACAGGGAAAAACTAAGACTCTCACCAGCCAGAAAATACCAGCCAAGCGCGGACAAAGTAGCCAAGCTCAGCACGATTGGGACAAAATAGAGCGAAATCTTATCGGCTAAAGCCGCTATCGGTGCCTTAGACCCTTGCGCTTCCTCCACTAATCTAACAATCTGAGCTAAGGTCGTATCCGAACCCACCCTAGTTGCTTGGTAATCAATACTACCATTTTGATTGATTGTGGCACTGGTAATGGTATCACCGACCTTCTTTTCAATCGGGACACTTTCACCAGTCATCATGGACTCATCCACAAAGGTCTGCCCCTCCATCACAAGGCCATCTACCGGCATACGCTCTCCTGGCTTGATACGGATAATGTCTCCAACTCGGATATCCTCCGTATCAATGGTTACAGCCTCGCCATAGCGAATCACTGTCGCCTGACTAGGCACTAGCTCAAGTAGAGACTGAATCGCCTGAGACGTTTTCCCCTTGGCTGAACTTTCCAGATATTTACCCAGAAGAACTAAGGCAATAATCACTGCAACAGACTCAAAATAGAGCTGATGAACAAAGGCATGATGACCTAGAAAAACCTGACTGACCGAGTAGAGGCTATAAAGAAATGCTGCACTGGTTCCCACCGCAATCAAACTATCCATATTAGGATGTCGCTTGATAAGATTGCGAAATCCTCTCTGATAGAAGCCACGACCGATCCACACAGCTGGCAACGTTAAAAGCAGTTGTGACAGAACGAAGACCAAAGGATGCTTCATATGGTCCAAGAAACTAGGCAAAGGAAGGCCGACCATACTGCCCATAGAGATATAAAGCAAGGGCAGAGCTGTAGTCAAAAGAATTAGTAATTGTTGCTTCTTCCTTTCCAATTCCTGAGCTTTAATTGCAGCCTCTTCACTTACATCGGACGGTCGGTCTTTTCCTTTTTCTTCTGCCTGATAACCAGCCTCAGCTACAGCATCCAGCACTTGCTGACTGTCAAATCCCGCCTTAGGCAGCAAACTGAGACGTTCTGTCGCTAAATTGACACTGACGTCCTCGACCGTTTCTAAGTCCTTGACCGCCATCTCCACCGTCATAGCACAGGCAGCACAGGTCATGCCTGACAGTTTGTACTCTTTCTTCTCGCTCATCAATGCGTCTCCTTTCCGTGCCCGCAACGACACTGGCCTTGCGGACAGTGGCATTTGATTTCTAAAGGAGCAGAAGCTCTTTTCTTATCAATGACTTGGCTGAGCCGCTCCAAGTCCCTTTGACTAAACTGACTTCTCTCAATCATCGAAATCAAAAGATCACCGTGTTTAGTGTTACAAATATTGTCAAAAAGAGCCTGCCAAGTACTTTCCAGATGGTCCGCTTCTAAAATCCGAGCATCGTAGTAAAACTTGCCCTCGATTTTTTCCATAGCAATAAATTCTTTGGTCTTCAGACGATTCAAAAGGGTCTTGATGGTTGCCGGTTTCCAGGAAAAATCGGCTTCTAAACGCGCTATAATCTCTGTACTGCGACTGTGTGGATAAGCCCACAGCACACGCATCACTTGCCATTCTGCTTGGCTCATATTTTGCTGTTCCATTGTCTAACACTTCCTTAACATTTACATTTGTAATTCGATTCTTTAATAGTTTACAATTGTAATCGTAATTTGTCAAGTATTTTTTCGTCATTTTCTGATATACAAAAAAGAAGGCGGGATAATCCCGTCTTCTTGCTTTATTCTATTAGTGTGCCAACATCTCTTGGGCGATTTCTTGACCTGTCAACTTACTTGGATAGTAGGTTGGCCAGTTTTCCAGCTCATTAAAGAGCGCTTCCTGGCTCTCACCACCATAGAAGATATGGAAGTGAGCTGCCTTGGTCGGTGCAATGTTGTGGTCGCTAAACTGAACATACTTGTACTCCCCAGCATCCGCATCTGTCGCTTCAAACATAAAGCGAACTCCACGATTTCCCTTAGAGTAAGTCAGAGTGTGCTTACCAACGTATTTATATGTATACTTCTTGGATTTTCCATCTACCACAAATTCCATGGTCTTGTCTGTGATATTGATATTGGAAATATCCGTCTTGTAGCCCTTGTCATAGTAGTCCTTGTATTCAGCTGCCGTCATTTTGCCAGTCAGCTTAGCCTTGTAGTCAAAGACCTGGTCCAAGGTGCCGTCTTTCAGATAAGGATATACAGACTGCCACTCGCCAGCATAGTCAGACAAAGTTCGATCCTTGACGGCGCTGTCTTCAAAGTAGCCATTTTGAACTGTCTTAGTATCCTCTTCTTTCTCAGCAGCAATCTCTGCTCCCTCTTGGTCAGTTGTCTTCTTGAGAGCCTTTAGATTGGCCTGCATGATTGAAATATAGTCTGCCCCGTCCTTGGTCTGCTCTTCGGTCAAGCTTTCCAGCGGATTCAAGACATCAAGCTCTACTCCTGTTTCCTTAGCCAGAGTAGAAGCCAAAGCCTGGGAAGCATTTTCTTCAAAGTAGATATACTTGATTTTATTTTTTTTGATATACTCAGTCAATTCAGCCAAGCGTGAAGCGGATGGTTCACTGTCTGGTGAAAGTCCAGAAATTGGCACCTGCTTCAAACCATAGTCCAATGCCAGATAGTTAAAGGCAGCGTGCTGAGTGACGAAACTCTTTTGCTTGGCATTAGTCAAACCATCTTCAAATTCTTTGTCCAAGGCTTCCAGCTTCTTGATATAAGCCGCTGCATTTTTCTCAAAAGCAGTTTTCTTGTCAGGGTAGGCCTTGATCAGACTATCTCGAATATGCTCCACCATTTTAATAGCTCGCTTCGGAGACAGCCAAACATGGGGGTCATATTCATGATGATGCCCCTCTTCCCCATGGTCGTGGTCTTCTTCCTCTTCACCACCAGGCAGCAAAAGCATATTTCCAGTCGCCTTGATAACCTTTTCTTCCTTATTTTTCAAAGTTTTTAGCGTATCTGGAACCCAAGTCTCCATATTTTCATTTTCATATACAAAGGCATCTGCATCCTGAATCTTCGCAACCGCCTTAGCTGAAGGCTCATAATCATGCGGCTCTGTACCAGCCCCGATTAGAAGTTCAACATTAGCCTCGTCTCCAGCCACCTGCTTGGTAAACTCATAAACCGGATAAAAAGTCGTGACAATATTGAGCTTGCCATCTGCATTTTTTTGATTGGAACAAGCTACTAAGAAAATACTCAGTAAACCTGCTAATAGTAAACTAATTTTTTTCATTTTCTGCTCCTATTTCTTAAATTTTTTGACCAGATTGACCAGCAAAAACAAGCTGACGAAGATAATCGTAATGCTGGCGCTTGCTGGCGTCTCTGCATAGTAAGAAATATAAAGTCCAGCAATCATACCAAAGAAGCCGATGACATTTGCCAGCAAAATGACCGACTTGAAATTTTTCCCAATCCGCAGGGCAATACTGGCCGGCAAGACCATAATGGTCGAAACCAGCAAGGCTCCCGCAGCTGGAATCATGAGGGCAATCGCAACACCCGTCACGATATTGAAAAGAATAGACATGGTCCGCACAGGCAGCCCATCCACAAAGGCCGTATCCTCATCAAAAGTCAAGATGTACATGGGGCGAATAAAGAGGAAGGTCAAGACAAGCACCACAGCAGCAATGACAAAAAGAGAAATCACCTGCTCCTTACTAATAGTCACGATGGATCCAAATAAATATTGGTCCAGACTCATCGAGCTAGAACTCTTGCCCTTACTCATAACAATCAAGGAAACTGCTAATCCCGTTGACATAAGAATAGCCGTCCCAATTTCCATGAAATTTTTATAGATTGTCCGCAAATACTCCAAAAAGACCGCTGCAATAATAACCACCACTACTGTTGTGAAGGTCGGTGACAAACCTAGAACTAATCCGAAAGCCACGCCTGCCAGAGAAACGTGACTGAGCGTGTCACTCATAAGGCTCTGCCGACGTAAAATCAGGAAAGTCCCCAGAATTGGTGAGAAGAGGCTCATGGCAATAACTGCCAAGAAGGCTCGCTGCATAAAATCATAGGAAAATAGATTAAGCATGACTCACCTCCTGTCCGCTGTCACTTTCATGCACATTGAAGCAGCGCCAAGGTGAATCCTGATTCCGAACTAGATGAATGTTACGATCAGCATATTTGCGAACTTCCTCTGGATCGTGCGTAATCATCAAGACAGATTTTCCATGCTTGTGAGCACTATGGTGCATGAGCTTGTAAAATTCATCCTTGCTGCCTGCATCCATCCCAGTTGTCGGCTCATCTAGGACAAAAATATCCGGATCCGAAGCAAACATACGAGCAATCACAGCCCGCTGCTTTTGACCACCAGAGAGAGAACCAATCCTCTTGTCCCGATGTTCCCACATTCCAACCGACTCCAAACTGGCCTTGATATGTTCCTCATCATGTTCATTTAAACGTCGAAACCAGCCCTTGCGTGGATAACGTCCCGACTTAACAAACTCGTAAACCGTACTAGGAAAACCTGCATTAAAACTAGCAATCTGCTGAGGAAGATAAGCAATTCTCAATTTCTTGCCTCTCTCATTGGTCTTAGCAATCTCGACCTCGCCATGCTTAGGCTGCAGAATCCCCAGACTAGCCTTGACAAGTGTCGTCTTAGCAGCTCCATTTTCCCCTGTCAAGGTTACGAACTCGCCACTATCCAAAAAGTAATGAATATGCTCCAACACAGGTTCCTTGTCATAGTAAAAAGACAGATTTTCCACTGTGATATATCTCATTTCCCAATTTCTCCAATCAAACCATCCAAAAATCTCACAATCACTTCTTGCTCATCAGAAGAAAATTGCTCTGCCAATCTCCGGTAAGTATCCAAAGTATGGACGTGATGATGTTGATGCTCTTCCGCAATCGGTCGTGCCAAGTCAGTCAATCGATAAAAAGTCACACGAGCATCCTTCTTATCCTTGAACGTTTGCAACATCTTTTGCTCCACCAAAGCCTTAACAGCTTTAGTTACAGCAGCCTGGCTAACATTCAGCCTCTTTGCCAAGTCAGAATTTGTCAAAGACTCCTGAGACAAGAGCATTAAAATATGTTCCTGCGTGTTCGTTAGCCGCACATCACTCGTACAAGAACCGACCAAGATTTCATGTTGATTCTCAGCTGTCAATATAACCTCATTCAAAAAATGATTAATTTTTTCTGCTAAATGCCCCATTCTTCGCTCCCTTTCTTAACTGGTTGAAACTTTACCGGTTAATTATACCACAAAAAAGAAAAGAGTCAAGCTCCAACTATAGTAACACTCTGATTCTAAAACAATGCAAAAGCATCGATAGAGAGAAAGAAAAAAGAGCTAACTGCTCTTTTCTCATATGCTCATGTACTCCGCCAGTAGGACTCGAACCTACGACATCATGATTAACAGTCATGCGCTACTACCAACTGAGCTATGGCGGATAATAGCTAAGCGACTACCATATCTCACAGGGGGCAACCCCCAACTACTTCCGGCGTTCT
>CAJPQE010000066.1:0-9723 GCA_905372795.1 Streptococcus cristatus
CTAGAAGCAGATCCTGAAAATGACAAGACCTATCTTGAAAATTTAGAAGATAATTTAGAAATTTTAGCCAAAGAATTAAAACATTGAGGTGATGTATGAAAAAGAAATATATTATTAGTTCAGTTGCGGCACTAGCTACACTTGGTGTGTGCGGCTATGCGATCATGCAGTATCAAGCAGATAAGCCACAAGAACAAGCAAGAAATCGAGTTGCCTATGTAGAAAAGAAATCTGCAAATAAGAAGGACAATAAATCTCAAAAAGCTGAGAAATTGACACCTGAGCAGATTCAGGCCAAAGAAGGCATTACTGCTGAGCAGATCGTTGTCAAGATTACGGATCAAGGCTATGTGACTTCACATGGCGATCACTATCATTACTATAATGGCAAGGTTCCCTTTGATGCAATTCTAAGTGAAGAGTTGATCATGCGGGATCCAAACTATCAATTGCAGGAATCAGATATTGTCAACCAAGTGAAAGATGGCTATATTATCAAGGTTGCAGGCAAATATTACCTATATCTGACCAATGCCAAAGAAACCAGCAATGTTCGTTCAGTTGATGAAATCGCACGGCAAAGACAGATTCATCCTAGCAAGGAAGAAGGCGAAGGCGGTTCAGAAGCTAAATCGAGTCAAACTGTTAGCAGAAAAACACAAGACTTCAGTCGTCCAAGTGCCGCTTATGCTGCAGGAAAGAGAACCTATCAAGCAGAAGGCACTGCATCGAGTCGGAGCAATGGCGCCTATACAACAGATGACGGCTATGTTTTCAGTCCATCTGATGTGATTTCGGATACAGGAGATGGATTCCTTGTGCCACATGGTGGTCATATGCATTATATTCCTAAAAGTGATCTGTCGCCAGGTGAATTAGCGGCTGCCCAAGCCTACTGGGATTCCTTGCAGCGAGGCAAGCAAGCAGCTACTCCAGCTGAAAATCCTACTACAGGGGGAGAAGCTTCTGCTCCTACAGCTAAAGCATCGGAAAATCAACATGCAGGAACTGGGACTAAGCCAGCGGATCAAGCTGACAAGGGACAGACTGCTAAGCCAGCTCAACCGTCCAAACCTGCCCAATCAGATGCTGGGCACGGAGCCAAACCAGCTGAAAAAGCAGAAGATGCACCATCAAGTTACCAAACCTTACTTGAGAAACTCTACCATACACCAAAAGAAAAACGCTATGTTGAAAAAGATGGCCTTGTCTTTGATCCAAGTAAAATCGTTAGACGGACCGCAGAAGGAGTGGCCATTCCACATGGAAATCACTACCACTTTATCCCTTACAGCAAACTGTCTGCCCTAGAAGAAGAAATAGCTCGGAACATTCCTGTTGCTGGTCAGAAGACTTATCCTAAGGCTGCTGCAAGTACACCAAGCCAGCCTAACCAACCAGCAAATCCAAGTCAGCCAGCCAAACCAGCTGATAAAGACGAGCACGACCATGGTTTCCATGCTGAACATGTCATCTCAAAAGATGAGGAAGGTTACGTTGTCCAACACGGCGGCCATGCACATTATTTCTTCAAAAAGGATTTGACCAAAGAGCAGATTGCAGCGGCAGAAGCCAACCTGGCTAAGCACAAAGATTCAAGCCAGTCTAGTCAAGCCAGCACAGAATATGACCGTTTTTCTCGTGACGCCAGTGACGAAGAGAAAATCGCTTATATTTCTAAGACTTATGGCGTACCGCGTGAAGCAATCAAGATTTCAAAAGGCTTCTTTGTCTTTAATAATCCAGATCAAGACTACGATCCAACACATATCCACCCCTATGCTGTTCGAAAAGAGCATGTTCGGATTCCTTTAGAAACTGGGAATCCAGAGCTGGACTTCCTAAACGAGCTTTATACAACAGCTCTGCGTTCAGGTCTGTCTCCATACAGCATTCAGGTGGAAAATGGTCAGTTTGTCATTCCGCATGGCGATCACAACCACTACATCCGTGTCCAATCCAAAGGATTGAACCTTGGCTTGAAGAATAAAATTCCAGCCTTACAATCAGCTTATCAAGCAGGAGGCTATGATGAAAAGGCCGTTCTTGAAAAGGTGGATGCCCTCTTGGCAGCTAGCCGAACCATTTATGCTAAGGACTTGCTTATGCAACGTCGAATCGAGCTAGCTCTCGGTAATTTTGTAGAAACTATGAAGCAATTGCCAAGCAACTCAACAGAGGGCTATTTGGCAAGCCTGGATCAATTTGATAAGCACTACATTCATGTTGACGAGAAAGCGAAAACGGAAGAGCTGACCGAAGTTGATAAAAAATATCAAGAATTGGTTGACAAGATCAAACGTTTGGAAACGGATAGCTACAATGTGAATAAAACTAACTTGCTCGGTGAATTGCAGACAGCTAAGGTAGAAAAAAATGAAGCTAAGATGGCTGAGATTGAGCAACTATTGGCAAGTCTGCAAGATTATCAAGACCGTACAGGAGTGACTTCCGTCGAGTATCTTAAAGCTTTCTATCTCGCAGTTGATGATGCTCGTTTGCAGCCAGAACTTCGTAAGAAAGTTGCTGATTTGACGCTCAAGCTTTATAAATCTCAGGCCTTTATCGAAGCGGTCGATCTCAAAGCTCTTTTCTTAGAGCTCTATCAAACCAAGCTAGAAGTTGACAAGGCTCTGGCAAGTGGCGAGGCTGCTTCAGCCAAGGATAAAACGGTTCTGGATACCGAAAAGCTGGACGATCACAGTTATAAGACGGCTATCTATGGTTTCTTGAAAGAATTGTATGGAGAATTTGCACCGCAGCCTACAGAGGAAATTTCAGAAGCAACTCTCCAAGCTCTCTTCCAAAAAGGGCAAGAACTTTTGGAAAAAGTAACGGATTCGACTCTGCAAGAAAATTATCAAAAGCAACTCGCAGCACTTGGTACTGATTTGCAAGAAGGTCGCAAAAATAGAGAAACAATCTTGTCAGAAACGAAAACGCTCTTGACTCAAATCGTTGAAACCTTAAAAGAACAGCAAGCATCTGCAGCGCTCAAGGATAAAGAGATCTATCTTAAAATTTACAATTTGCTGATGTCCGCCCACAAGATGCTTGAGGAACAACAGGGGACAGATGAACAATTTGCTAAGGTAGATGCTCTATTGGATAAATTATCCGATCCGAGTGTGGACAAAGCAGCCTTGCTAGCCGAAGCAGAAGCGTTCGTTAATCAGCTTCAAGCAAACAAGCCAGCTCCGACTAAAGCTAAAACTGAGACGGAGGCCAGTCCGGCTGAGGAGAATAAGGAAGAAAAAACGAGCGAGGCTCCTAAAGAGACTGTGGAAGAGTCAAGCTCACCAGCCACCCCTGAAGTAGAAAAATCAAATTCAGCAGCTCCTTCAGAAAAAGCTCCTGAAAGTCAAGTGACATCAGAAGCCAATAAGCAGTAAAGAAATTTTTTCTAAATAAATGGAAATGAGGAGCGGAAGAGGCGAAAAATGCTTTAAATCCGCTCTATTTCTATATCCTTAGGATTGAGCGTTCGATTTTTGTCATAAAATTGTAATAGAATTTCTATTTAAATGATATGGTTTTGACTGGTTTAACCAGTCATTTTATGTTAGTATTATAGCATAGGACTGATTGTAAAATGATACATGTGCTATTAGAAGGAGATGTCTATGGACAAGAAAATTGGTAAATCCGTTGTAGCAACTGGCATTGCAGCGACAACGATTATTTCTGGTGCGCTTAGCCATCAGGTAAAAGCGGATGAACTCGTTGAGTCAACGGCTACGAAACCAAAGGCAACAGCAGTTACCGAGAAACCAATTACGACAGCGGATGTAGCAGAAGCAAAGGAAAAAGCGGATGCTGCCAAGAAAAATGTAAATCAGCAACAAGAGCAAACTAAGAAAGCTGAAGCAGACCTTGAAGGAGCCAAAACTGCAGTTTCAGAGGCTCAAGAAAAGGTGGCTACTGCTACTGAGAATGAAAAAGCAGCAACTGAAGAAAACATTTCTCAAGCAGAGACCAATGTTAAAAAAGCTGAAGAAGAAGTAACAGCAAAATCAGAAACTGTCAAAGAAGCAGAAACTGCAGTTCAGGAAGCAAGTCAAGCAGTTAAAGACCAAGAAAATACAATTGCTGGTCAACAATCATTGGTGGATGTGGCAGAATCTGAACTAAACAAAGCCAAAGAACCAGTTCATGCAGAAACTGCAGCTGTAGAAACTGCTAAAAATCAGGAAAATCAAGCTCAGACAGCTGTGGAGCATGCTAAAAATGAACTAGCAAAAGCAGAACAAGAAGCAAATGCTGCGCCACAAAATCAAGCAGAAATCCAAAACAAAATCAATCAAACTCAGGCGAAGTTAGAGCAGACTAAGCAATTGATTGCTGCAACAAATACAGAGTTGGTGCATGAACAGAAAAATGCAAGTACGGCACCGGTTGATTTACGGAATACGACCTATTCGCAATTCTTAGAGAATCTTCGAGATAATTCGAACAACGAAGCTGTAAGAAATGCTGCAGCTGACGCTTTAGCAGTTTACAAACGTGGTCAGAATGAATTCAAGATCACGGTTGGTTCAGATCCATCTAGCCCAACCAGCTTGGAAAATAACTTGCAGGCTTTGGAATTGGTTAAGGCCATCAATGCTTACCGTCGTAATGCGGGTCTCCCAGAGCTTTTGGTGGATCCATATGCTAATGTTGCCAGCCAAATTCAGACCTTGTACTTTGAAAAGGCTAACTGGCATATGGGCAAGCTGATTGGCAATGAAAACGTTGCTATTAGCTTCGATCCTCAAGGTGCGGTTAATTTCTGGCATAGTGAAAAGGCCCTATATCAGAAGATTGCTGCTCAATACGGCCTGCCAACTGATGAAAGACAACTGGATGCTAATGCCATTTATATGAGAGTGGGTGCGGAAGTCTTTGCGAAAATTGGTCACTATGTCCAAATGATGGATAACAAGGCCAATGCTATCTCTGCTGCCTATGACACTCATCCAAATCAATGGGGAACTCCACACGGAACTTCAGAAGTTGGATTCCATAATGTTCGGAATTTCAATCAAAGAGTCAATAATGGCACATTGCTAACCGTTGAGGCTATGGAGAAACTTCTCCGCAGCGGTGGCAGTCGTGGAGCTGCTTCAAGTGCCAATGTGACAGCCCTGAAGAATCGCTTGGCAGAGTTGCAAGCGCAGAAAGTTAGTCAAGAGTCTAGCCTGAATCTTTTAAATAATCAGTTGACAGATTCTTACAAGGCACAGAAAGATCGTGCGGCTACTGTTGTAAAAGCTAAACAGAATCTTGAAGCTGCTGAGAAAGCCTTAGCTCTGACTCAACAAAACTTGTCAGATAAAAAGGCTGTTTTGAAGTCAGCAACAGCAAGAATCGCGTCTGCCCTTTCTCCATATCAGGCTAAATTGCAAAAAGCTCAGGCAACCTTAGTAGAGGCCAAAAACCAGCTTGCAGCTTTGAAGACGGCTGAGGAGAACAAGAATATGGCCTTAGAAGCAGCCAAAGCTGAATTGGTAGCTGCTCAAAATCGTGTAGCTGCAGCTCAGAAGAAGGTCGTAGATCTCAAAACAGCTCCACAACAATTGGAAAAAGCTAAGCAAGACTTGGCTGCAGCAGAGGCTGACCTGAAGGCTAAACAAGCTGTTGCTGAGACTGAGAATGCAAAATTAATTGATTTGCAAACAGTCTACAATGAATTGCTAGCAAATTACAATTATTTGCTAGACCTGCTTCCAAAAGAAGTGCGCCAAGCCCTAGCATCGGCCACTACAACTACTTATCAAGCAAATGGTGGACTTAATTTTGCAGCAGCAGGTGCAGGAAGTCAAACGCTCCTGACTTCGAATGCAAATTCAGCTTCTCAAGATGAGAAGGATGCATCGGTTGAAACATTGGCTAACGTAGCTACTCAAGCTCAGCCAAAAACTGATAATAATACTAATGCTCCAGCGACTCCTAAAGCTTCGCCTAACCAGTCAGTTGTCCTTCCTAATACAGGAACGGAAGCGGAACAATTAGCCTTCCTTGGAATGACTCTCGGTGCAGCTCTTCTCGCAGGTGCTGTGAAACATCGCCGTAGAAAAACTTTATAGCAGATAACAGTGAAGTGAGTGTTACAGCTCACTTCATTTTTTATTGGTGAATTAGTTTGATTGAATCAAATTTAGGAAGAAAATTTTTTGAGACTCAAATATTTCTTAAATTTAGCTAGAAAACATTCCTTTTATCTGCTTTTCAGGGGATATCATGTTATAATAGCAGAGGATTTTATACAAAAAGAGGAACTTATGACTAAAAAAGCTATTCTAATGATGACCTTTGGATCGCCAGAGGGCTATACTTTTGAGGATATTGCAGAATTTTTCACGAATATCCGTCGTGGCGTTCGACCTACTGATCAGGAGATTCAGCACCTTCATGATAATTATCAGCGTATTGGTGGCAGTCCCCTGCAACGCATCACGCGGGCAGAAGTTGAGCTGGTGAAAGAAGCTTTAAAGGGAGAGTATGCTGTCTATTTTGCTAATAAATTTTCTCGCCCCTTTATTCCAGATGTTATTAAGCAGATGGAGGATGACGGGATTGAGGAATGTATTTGCTTGATTTTAGAACCGCATTATTCTTTTTACTCTGTCATGGGGTATGAAAAATTTATTACGAGCCAGACAATTAAATTCCATATTATCAAAGAATGGTATCAGGCTGAGGACTTGCTTCGCTTTTGGGAGGAAGAAATCAGGAAAATCTTGCAAACGCAAGTCAAAGATGAAAGTTTTAAGGTCATTTTCTCAGCTCACAGTGTGCCAGTTTTAGCACTTGATTTTGAAGATCCATATATTGATCAGATTATTGAGAACTCACAGTTGATTGCACATAGGCTAGGCCTTGCTCCATCTGAGTATACCAATACCTGGCAGAGCGAAAGCGATATTGGATTGCCGTGGATCAAGCCAGATGTTTTAGAATATCTCCGAGATAAAACGAACCATCCGCAACATTATATCTTTGTCCCAATCAGTTTCATCAGCGAACATATCGAGGTACTGTTTGATAATGATGTGGAGTGTCAGGAATTGTGCCAAGAACTCGGTGTGGTTTATCATCGTCCACCAATGCCTAACACAGACTCCCGTTTGATTGATGCATTATTAGCAACTATTCGTCAGCATGAAACAGAAGATCTTCGATACATGCATCCAGAAGAAACAACTTTTGACGAATTGGCTCCTTCAGAAGAAAGTAATCAAATCTTAAGCGAAACAGAAGAACTTCAAATGCCTGAATTTGTCAAAAAGTTGATAGAGAAAAAGGGCAGAGAAAATGTCAAAATGCCTTATTTCATAAAGAAGATGTTAGAAAAAAGGGCGCAAGAATCAAAGTAAGTCTAAGATCTACCAGCCTAGAAAGAAACATTTGCAACGAAGAATGATCATGAATTGTTAAGAAAGTGCATGTTCTAGGAAAATGAAAAATTTCTATTGAAAAGATAGGGGTTTGGAGAAATATGTCTACAAACAAGCTAATTCAATCCAAGCTGGAACTGTTGCCGACCAGTCCCGGCTGTTATATTCACAAGGACAAAAACGGTACCATTATCTATGTCGGCAAAGCTAAAAATCTGCGTAATCGGGTTCGCTCTTATTTTCGTGGCAGCCACGATACCAAGACGGAAGCGCTGGTTTCAGAGATTGAGGATTTTGAGTTTATTGTTACTGAGTCTAATATTGAGGCCTTGCTCCTAGAAATCAATCTAATCAAGGAAAATAAGCCCAAGTACAATATCATGCTCAAGGACGATAAGTCCTATCCTTTTATTAAGATTACCAACGAGGTTTATCCGCGTTTGATTATTACGCGCCAAGTCAAAAAGGATGGCGGGCTTTATTTTGGGCCTTATCCAGATGTCGGTGCTGCCAATGAAATCAAGCGCCTGCTCGATCGAATTTTCACTTTCAAAAAATGCACCAATCCACCTGCAAAAGTCTGTTTTTATTATCACTTGGGGCAATGCGAAGCCCATACGATTTGCAAGCGGGATAGCCAGTATTTCAAGAACATGGCTCAGGAAGTGTCGGACTTTCTCAAGGGACAGGACGATAAGATTATCGATGAGCTGCGTGATAAGATGAATAAAACAGCTGCAGCTATGGAGTTTGAGCGAGCGGCTGAATACCGCGACCTGATTCAGGCTATTGGAACCTTGCGTACCAAGCAGAGGGTTATGGCTAAAGATTTGCAGAATCGTGATGTTTTTGGCTATTATGTGGACAAGGGCTGGATGTGTGTGCAGGTCTTCTTTGTGCGCCAAGGTAAGCTGATTGAGCGTGATGTCAATCTATTCCCTTATTACAATGATCCCGACGAAGATTTCCTGACCTATATTGGCCAGTTTTACCAAGAAAAGTCCCACCTCAAGCCCAATGAAATCCTAATTCCAGCAGATATTGACGAAGAAGCCGTCCGAGCGATTGTGGATACTAAAGTAGTCAAGCCTCAGCGAGGCGAGAAGAAGCAGTTGGTCAATCTGGCTATCAAGAATGCTCGGGTCAGCCTCCAGCAGAAATTTGATCTTTTGGAGAAATCCGTTGAGAAAACGCAGGGCGCTATAGAAAATCTAGGGAAGCTCCTCAATATTCCGACACCCGTTCGGATTGAGTCTTTCGATAACTCCAACATCATGGGGACCAGTCCCGTCTCAGCTATGGTGGTCTTTGTCAATGGTAAGCCGAGCAAGAAAGATTACCGCAAATATAAGATCAAGACCGTGGTAGGGCCAGACGACTACGCCAGTATGCGAGAGGTCATCAAGCGCCGCTATAGTCGGGTCATTCGTGACGGGCTGACGCCACCAGATCTGATTGTCATTGATGGTGGGCAAGGTCAGGTCAATATTGCTAAAGAAGTTATCCAGAACCAGTTGGGACTGGATATTCCTATCGCTGGACTGCAAAAAAATGACAAGCACCAGACCCATGAATTGCTCTTTGGAGATCCTCTTCGAGTTGTAGAACTGTCCCGTAATTCTCAGGAATTTTTCCTCCTCCAGCGCATTCAAGATGAGGTGCACCGCTTTGCCATTACCTTCCACCGCCAGCTCCGGTCTAAAAATTCCTTCTCATCGCAACTCGATGGCATCGAAGGTTTGGGGCCAAAACGTAAGCAAAATCTCATGAAGCATTTCAAATCACTGATCAAGATTAAAGAAGCCAGTGTCGATGAAATCGTCGAAGTGGGCGTACCGCGAGCAGTCGCAGAAGCTGTGCAGGCAAAACTCAACCAAACAGAGCCATCCCGACCTTTGTTAGAAGTGGCGGAGCCGATTGTAGATATAGATTGAAAGAAAAATTATCTGATTTTAGAGAGATTCAGATAAGGCTTTCAAATACTCATTGATATTGCTCAACCAGATTGATAGAGGATATTTTTGGTGTTAGTAGTGAAAAGAGGCAGATATGTTAAGAATTTTCCCATTTAAAACCGATGGTGTCATAACTGAAATAGAACAGTTGGAGAAAAATTATTCTATTTCCTTGCCTGAAAGATATAAAGAATTTTTATTAAAGTATAATGGCGGAGATACGATTGATACAACATTTAAAGTTGAGAAAGTTCGTTCAGATATCCATTCATTTTACGGTTTTTCATTAGCTAACCATTATAGTAATTTTAACTATCTAGTCGAAAAAGGCTTTTTAGAAGATTTTATTGACAATCATTATCTACCCATAGCTAAAGATAGTTTTGGTA
>CAJPQE010000067.1:0-9664 GCA_905372795.1 Streptococcus cristatus
CCTCCTTTGTGGTTTTGGCGGTAATTAGAGATTTTTACCTCCCACAAGTATGCTTTTTGCATACTTCTCTATTATACACTAATCTTTTCAAAATGCAAGAAAAATTCTTATATTTTCTCATTTTTATGGTAAAATGGTTACATGGTATTATTAAAAATTGCTTCTGTATTATTTATCTTTTTAACACTTATCTTATCGATTATCGCGGTGAAGGTCTTCAGGCTAAGAAAATTTGGCTTGAATTTTGCAGATTTGGCTTTCCCTTTTTTTGCTATAGAGTTGTATATCATTTCAGACAAGGCCTTCTATCATAGTCTGTTACCCCACCTATTATTCGTCTTGTCTGGCCTAGCTATCGCCATCACAGCTTATTTTCTCAGAAGAAAACGGACTTTCTATTATCCCAAGTTCTTTAAATTCTTCTGGCGGGCTGGTTTTATCTTGACCTTCTTTATGTACCTAGCCATGGTCATCGCTCTCTTTTTATAAATGTAAAACACAACCCATCGGTCTATACTGACCGATGGGTTTTTCATACGCGCATCTTGTGAGTCATTCTTCTGTTGAGAAACAAAGCCCCTCCGATTCTCCTAGTTTTATTCATGAATCTCTAGAGGAAGGCCATCCGGATCAAAGAAGAAAGCCATCTTACGGCCATCAAAGTCATCATAGCGCAGTTCGGTATGAGGTATCTCCAAACGGTCAAATTCCTCTAGCATTTCTTCGACATCTGTCACTCGGAAAGCCAGATGCCGCAGGCCAGTATGCTCTGGAGCAGGCAGGGCTGGCCGCTTGGGAGCTTCTTCCTTGATGAAAATTTCCAGCGTCAGATTCCCTTTGCGGACATTAAAGAGAATGTCCTGCTTGTCGGGCCGATGGTGCTCATCCAGCATGTCAAAGCCCAGCTTATCCACATAAAAATCCTTAGTCTTGGCATAATCATGACCAATAATCGCAATATGGTGAATGCTATCCAGTTTCATAGCTTTTTTCCTTTCATTCTTCAGTAGAGAAAATCTGCCGGCTAACTGCTGGCAGATTTGTATTACAGGATATTATTCTTGTTGACCAACTGCTCAGGAAAATGTTTAACTTGTCTGCAAAACCTTTCTCGGCTTGGTTCCTTCGGCTGGTCCGATAACGCCTGCCGCTTCCAGTTCTTCCATAAGACGGGTGGCGCGGTTAAAGCCGACCGAGAGTCGCCGCTGGATCATCGAAGCGCTGGCTTTCTGAGTCTCGATAACCAAGGCCTTAGCTTCCTCAAAGAGAGGATCGCCTTCATCATCGCCCCCGCCAGTATCCAAATCACTTTCAGATACTTCGCCTGGATCAAAACTGTCGTCATAATCAGCTTCAGCTTGATTCTTGACAAAAGCTACGATGCGCTCCACGTCCTCATCTGAGATGAAGGAGCCCTGCAAACGAACTGGATGATTTTCATCAATCGGCTTAAAGAGCATGTCTCCACGACCCAAGAGCTTTTCCGCCCCATTCTCATCCAGAATGGTCCGACTGTCTGTCCCGCTGGAGACTGCAAAAGCAATTCGAGACGGCACATTGGCCTTAATCAGCCCCGAGATAACATCTACAGATGGCCGCTGGGTAGCCAGAATCATGTGAATCCCAGCCGCACGCGCTTTTTGTCCCAGACGTATAATAGCGTCTTCCACTTCCTTGCTGGCCACCATCATGAGGTCAGCCAGCTCATCCACGATGACGACGATTAGAGGCAGGGGAACCTGCTTGTACTCCGATTGGGCATTGTACTCAGCAACCTTGGCATTGTAGCCAGCAATGTTACGAGCACCGACCTTGGAAAAGAGTTCATAGCGGTTTTCCATCTCGTCCACAACCTTCTGGAGGGCACGGCTAGCCTTGCGAGGATTGGTCACGACAGGAATAAGCAAGTGGGGAATGTCATTATAAACGGACAGTTCCACCATCTTAGGATCCACCATCATAAATTTGACTTCATCTGGTCTGGCCTTCATAAGAATGCTGGCAATAATGCCGTTGACCGCCACAGATTTACCAGAACCAGTAGATCCCGCCACCAAGAGGTGAGGCATCTTAGCCAAGTCAAAGGAACGGACCGAACCGTTAACAGCTTTACCGAGTGGGATTTCTAGGAGCTTACTAGCATCCGTTTTAGACTGGTCCCAGAGTTCTCGGAAAGTCACGGTCGCAATTTCAGAGTTAGGTACCTCAATCCCGACAAGGGATTTTCCAGGAATCGGCGCCTCAATCCGCACATCCTTAGCAGCTAGGGCAAGAGCCAAGTCATCCGCCAGATTGGAGATCCGATTGACCCGAACGCCGACAGCTGGCTTGACTTCGTACTTGGTGACAGAAGGCCCGATTTCAGCTCGCTCGACAGTAACCTTAATCCCAAAGCTAGCAAAGGTTTCTTCCAAAATTTTGATATTCTCTCGGACAATCCTCTTTTCCTTGGACTGGTTTTTGGGCTTGTCAGGCGCAAAGAGATTGATAGTCGGTAGTTTATAGTCTAGATTTTCTTTAGCTGTAAAATCCACTTCTACATCTGTATCTGCCTCTGCTTCTTCTATTTCCTCTTCTCGGCCAAAGTCTAGTGGCTCATGAGGATTATAGTCTCCCTCGTCAATATAGTCCGCCTCGTCAAAGTCCATAGGCGAATAGGACAAGTCCTCGTCATCTAAAATCTCTCCAGTTTCAGGATCTACTTCAGCTTCTACCTGCTCTACCTCAATGGCTTGCATAGCTGCCTGTGCAGCTTTCTCCTCCTGCTCAAGGAAACGAAGCTGACGTTTTTCCTCCTCTTTTTCTCTCCAGTTTTGGAAAGCCAGGCTAAATTTCTCAGCAAGATCATAAAGCGACCATGGACTCATGAGCAAGACTCCCAGCAAAATCAGGAGCAGCCCGATAAAGTAAGAGCCGATATTTGAAAAGAGAAAAGAAATCGGAGCATAAAGAGCCGCCCCAATCAGCCCCCCACCAGCAAATGAAGACACTTTAAAGGCCAACAAATCTGTCAAGACTCGCGTAAGCGTTGTAGATAAAACCTGCCCTTTCAAATGCAAAACATGAACAAAATAGGCTTGAAAAATTAAGCTGAGTCCTAAGAAAAAGCTGATGAAGCCTGAAATCTTCCCCTCATGTTTGTGCAGCCACTTAAAGAAAAAGAGATAAAACAAGGCAGCTAGAATCGCCACATAAGCCAGACTCCCTACCAGAACCCGAATTAAGTTATAAATGGTGACTCCAAAAGCCCCCAGTTTCAAAGCAGCAAACAACAAAGCGATAGCCAAAACAAAGGTGACTATCATCCGTCGAATCGCTTTTTGTCTTTCTAATTCTGCTTTTGTCGGCCGTCTCGTAGTCCGACTGTTTTTTGTATTTTTCTTATTTGCCATAACTTTCATTATACCATATTTTAAGATCTTCTAAAGAGAAAACTAGCTGCCTTTTGCAACTAGTTTCTGCCTTATTCTTCTGGCAAAATCACCCAGAAAATGAGGTAGGGAAGAAGTCCGATCCCATAAGCAAAAAAGGAAACTCCCCAGATGACACGGATGATGACCGGATCTATATTAAAATACCGAGCTAGGCCGGAGCAAACTTCCGCAATGATTTTATCATCAGCACTTCTTGTTAAACGTCTTGCCATAATCAAACTCCCTTCAACTACATTACAAGTTTTTGTTAGATTAAACGAACGATTCTTATCTTATTCTACCATAATTTTCCCTAAAATAATTTTCGAAAGTTCATCATCGCCCTCAAAATCTTCGACTTTTTCTTAATTCGGGAAAGGTTTCTGGATACGCCCTAGTATAAAAGGCGAGAGCGGACCAACCAAGAGGAAGTTGAGGGAAACCGCCATTACAAAATTTGTTCCCCAAGCTCCCAAATAGCTTTCCATTGACAAGGACACACCCTAATATTTTTTCAGCGCTTATGTTGATCTTTCAAAAAACGAAAGAGCAGATCTTTGACCAATGGTCCCACTAAAAGAACATCTATTAGAAATGCTACTATAAAACCAGATGAACAATATAGCTTCCTTAAAATTTATAGGCACAAGTGCTCCATTTCTGAAGTATCACATTCATTCTAGCATATATATTTTTATAGAAAGCGGAAATTTCAAAAAAGTGTTTCTATAGCTCAGATTGGTAATCTTTATCTATTTTTGCTAGACTATTTAGAAGAAAACAGCGGAAAGGAGAATAGTATGCGAGCAGGTGTGATTGTCTACAATCCTTTCTTTGACAAGATTTTGCTGATTCACCGCTGGAAGAATGGACAAGAGTATTTCGTGATTCCCGGTGGGACTATCGAACTTGGAGAAGGACCTCTAGAAACCGCCTTACGGGAAATGAAAGAAGAAGTCAATCTTAACTTTTCTGCTGACCAGCTGTACACAGCTTTTTCCCTGAACAATCAGGGAAAAGAAGAGTATTATTTCTACACCAGTCTAAGTACGGCTGAGACTCCCCTCATGCAAGGCGAGGAGCTCGAGCGCAGTAGTCTCCAAAACATTTACCTGCCCGAATGGGTCAGCTTGCAAGAACTTTACAACCACAATCTGCGTCCAAAAAGCCTCAAATCCCTGCTCTTGGAATTTCTGACGCAGGAAAGTTTGAAAAACTAAAGCACTTATAGTAAAATAGCAATAGTTCATAAACTTATGCATAGAAAGGTTATTTATGAAAAAAATCATTCTTTTTAGTCTTTTATCTGCACTTGCTCTGACAGGCTGCTCCACTAAAGAAGATTCTACCACCAAGTCCTCCAGTGCTCCTAAGCAGTCTTCTGCTACCGATACCAGCTCTGAGGCAGCTGAAGCTCAAAAACTCCGTGAACAATACAAGGATGCCATGACCAATGAAAATGCCAACTTCCCACAACTATCTACAGAAGTTGCCGAAGATGAGGCTGAAGTCAAGATTATCACAACACAAGGAGACATTCGCCTCAAGCTGTTTCCTAAATACGCTCCTTTAGCTGTCGAAAATTTTCTAACACATGCAAAGGAAGGCTATTATAACGGTGTCATTTTCCATCGCGTTATCAATGATTTCATGATTCAGACCGGCGATCCTAAAGGAGATGGCACGGGTGGCGAATCTATTTGGAAAGGCAAGAATGAGTCTATTGACTCAGGAAATGGCTTCAAGAATGAATATTCTCCTTACCTCTATAACTTGCGCGGTGCACTAGCCATGGCCAATGCTGGAAAAGACACCAATGGTAGTCAATTTTTCATCAACCAAAGCAAGAAAGACTTATCCAAACAATTACCGACCGACACCTTCCCAGCTAAAATCATTGAAGCGTACAAAAACGGCGGAAATCCAAGCCTTGACGGCGGCTATACCGTCTTTGGTCAAGTCATTGAAGGCATGGACGTGGTAGACAAAATCGCTGCCACAGAAACTGGAGATAAAGATAAACCCAAAACAGATATTAAAATCGAAAAGATTGAAATTATAAAAGAATAGGAAAAAGTCAACTCGAGTTCTCTCATCTTATGAGTTAGGTCTTAGTGTCAATAAAACAAAAAACCAGTCCCAAAAAACGAGGACTGGTTTTACTATGCATTTTTCTAATCATACAGCAGCTCAACTCCACTTTTAAAGTGAGGTATGTAGCTTCTAACTTTTGAGAATAAGGTAGACGCTGAGTCTGCAATTAGATTTTACTGGACATAATTACCACCTGTAAAATGATAATACTCTTCCAGTGTGAGACCAGATTCGGAAATTTCCTTGGCCTCTTTTCCTACATAGCGTAAATGCCAACTTTCAGGCACATAGCCAGTAGAAGCCTCCTTGCCAACAGGATAGCGTACTACAAAACCATATTTATAGGCATTGTCCAAGAGCCACTGACTAGCTCCAGCTTCTTCAACCAGATTGCCGCTACTATCAATCAGATCAAATGCTAAACCAGTTTGGTGCTCGCTATAGCCTGGTCTTGCCGAATAACGATCAGCCGCAGCTTGTCCATCTCGATTCACATAACTTTGATAAAGGCCGACCTGAGTTTGATAGCTACGAAAACCGCTATATTGGTTGCTGATAGGATAACCTTTAGCCTGCATATCTGCGATTAACTTAAGTAGTTCTGCTTTAGCAGTCGGATCCTCACCTGGATTGTAATCAGCTGATAATGGATAGTGTTTATTGGCGATGACTATTTCGTCATATTTCCCTTGAACGCTATAATAGCTTCCGTTGTAAGAAACATTTTTATCAACAGTTACGTCCTGTTTCTGCTCCTTCTTAGACTCCGCACTATCCGATTCACTCCTTGTATCTTGGCTAGATGACCGATCTTTTTCAGCCTCTTTTTTTTCAACAGATACCTTTGAGCTACTTGCTTGCTTGTTTGTACTACTTTCAGTCTTGTCTTTAGCTGCTGAGCAAGCACTTAAAACCAAGACTGACATTGCTAGAAAAATAAGTTTATTATATTTCATTGTATTCCACTAACTTTCTGAAACTTCAATATTGTAGATTGCAAAGGAATTTCCGGTCGGCTTCAAATAGTAAGTTTTATTTTTTCGATTGACACTATTTGGAGTACTATCAATATAGTGAACTGTATAGTCCTCATAAGTCGTCACAATATAGGAGCCGTTCTCCTCTCTCACTTCACGGATATCCAAAGCTCCTGGATCGTAATAATCAATTTTCGCCTTCTTGACACCACCACCTGTAGTCCACTCAACCATCTCTTTGTATGATGGACTAGAAGTGTCATAATATTGAGCATAATAATTAGAACGATTAGAGACCGATCTGAAAACAGCCGTGCGATATTCACTAAGGAAATTGGTGATTTTTACCTTGTTAGCTTCTACCTTTTTAGCTTCTTCGTCCTTTTCTTTGATCTTATCTGTCACTTCTTTAGGTAAAGATAAAGCAACATCAAGCGTGTCTCCTTTGACAACAATACTTTCCTTGTTGGTTACAAAAGTGTTATCAGCAACAACAAACTTAGCATAAACTTCCAGTTCTTGATGTGGTACAACTTGAATATCTGTTTCTAAGCTACTACCAATTTCCTTGCCATTTACAACAATTTTAAGGTCCGTTGCATTTGTAGCTTCTGCTGGCATAGTAACCTTCAATCGTTTCTTTTCAGACTTAAGATCCAATTTAATTTCATTATTCTTAGCAGTTGCTAAATCAAGCTGAATCTTACTCTCAATTTCTCCGACTTCCGTCTTCCCTTTAAAGGTAAATTCCTGCTTGATAAAATGATATTTGCCAATATTCGTCTCAGCATTCTTACTCAAAGGAAGGCTTTTCTTATCTCCTGCTTTGATGCTCGCATTGTCTAAGTTCGTGTTAACCTTAACCTCTACTGGATAGGCCACTATTTGATATTCCTGAAAAATCCCAAATTTCTTGCTTTTTTCAGTTACACCTAAAAGTTTATTCTGATTGTCATCAATATAGGCTGATTTACCCTTTGACTTAGCAATGTTGTCCAGCTCGGTCTCAATATTGATTTCTTGACTCTCTAAGTGCTCGACCAAAGCCCTCGCGTCTGCACGTGTCCACTTATCTGAGTTAGAAGAGAGCAGATCTGCGATTCCATCATAATCCTTTTTAGTAACCGCTTTTGCAAAATTATCCGTAACAACTTTAACACCTGTCACTGAGCTCAAATAAAGAAAGGCTGCCACCAAAACAGAAAGTAGAATAAGAGGAAAAGCAATCATCACGACCTTCTTCTTCGACCTTCTTTTTTGTATTGGTTTTTGAGGCAATTCCGATTCCAATAATTCAGAGCGAATAGGCAGATTAAGAAAACCTTGATTTCTTGCTTCTAAAAATTCCTCTTTAGTCGGCTTTCTACCAATATTCGTCTCGAAAGCTTGCAGCCAATTCTCCCGTTGCTCTTGGTATTGATCCGATTCTGAAATCTCTTGCTTTTCTTCTTTAGGAGAAGCCTCAACAAATTCTTCTTTGAGAAACTCTAGGGCAGGCTCCTCTTGCCCCAAATTTTCTTCCTGAGTCACCGAGCTTTGCTTCTCTTCAGCTGGCCCATCGTTACTTTGTCCTGCTGAAGCCGCAATAGAAATAATCTTCTTGGGATCAAAGTCAGAACGTTTTCCTTCTAAAAACTCATCTGCGGTTGGCTTTCTACCAATCACTTGCTCAAAAAGCTCAACCCACTTTTCTTTCGTTGTCATAAATCACCTCCAAGAACCTTACATCATCATAAGACTCATCAGCAATGAGAAAGCGATGAAAGTAAAGATAAATGTAATCACACCATTGACAATAATTGCTAGTAAATATTTATAAAAAGGATCCATTGACGTGCTAGATTTTGAATAAATCAAAGCAAAGGTTGCTCCGACCCCAATTAACACTAAGCCGATCCATGCTAGGAAGAGGGAAACAGACATAATCCCAAGTAAGCTAAATAAAGCAGAAAGAGCCACAAAAGGTAAGACAATCGCATAGAGTCTGCCATACCAGTCAAATGCCTTATTAAAGCCAAAGCTTCCATCCTTATAGACCATGCGTTTTACAGCAAAGCCTCCTAAAATAATGGAGAAAAGAACGAGAGCAGCCGCTATCAGTGAGACTAAGAAAAGTCTAAAGTCAAAAGTCGGACCACTATAAAAGCCAAAACTCACCGGAGAAATAATATTATAAAAGTTATAATTCACTACAATAGCTGCAAAGAAAACAGTCAATCCTAGAGAAAGATAGCCATTTAATTTGCTACTTTCAACTTCTGAAGTTGGCGACTTCCAAGCAGAAACAAGCCAAGCCCAGAAACCTTTCATTGTTTTAGAAAATTCACTTGGTTGCGCCGGCTGTTGCTGACTATAGTAGGCCTGTGGACCTTGCTGGAAATTCCGCGCATTGAACTGGCCTTGCGGATTGTTTTGATAAGCTTGGTGATTGAAGCCTTGCGGACCAGAAGATTGAGGCTGACCAACAAACTGGTTAGGTTACCCACCATTTGGCTGTTGATAAGGATATCCCTGTTGAGCAAATGATTGTGCTTGATTAGCAAAATGATTTTGGTTAGGCTGTTGCTGAGGAAGCTCTTGATATTGCTGCCCAGTTGGCTGAGTGAACAATGCTTGCCCATTCTGTTCCTGAAAACTATTTTGCGGCTGAGCATAGTATTCGCCGTTTGAAGCTCCTCCTTGTGCTGGAACAGAGTCTGATATGATTGAGCCAGTTTCACTTCCAACTTGATTCGTACTTGTCACCTCAGGTTTCACAAATTCACCAGCCAGCAAAGCTTGAGCAATTTCTGCATCCGTTGCTGAACGACCATTCACAGCTTCAAAATATTCGAGCCAATCTTGCTTTAACATATAAAAATCTACCATCAATAAATGATTATCCACATATTAGTATACAAAAAATCAGGTGAAAATTCAATCAAGGCAATAGGCACGCATAAATAGCAAAAAATATGAAGTAAGCCAAATACTTTAATCAAAAAGTAAAAAGAGCACATCCTATATGGATATTGTCTAATTTACGAAAACTTATAAATTATAGAGACATTATGGAAAAGCAAAAAACCAGAATCCATAAAATATAAAAAACAACAGCATACAGCCGTTGTCTTTTATGAATTAGCATATCGGGAAGACAGGATTCGAACCTGCGACACCTTGGTCCCAAACCAAGTACTC
>CAJPQE010000068.1:0-9448 GCA_905372795.1 Streptococcus cristatus
GTTAATATACTCTTTTTTAATATATCAAATATTTTAAGAAGTGTCAAATTATTTTACAGTAGAAATGTAGATTATTCTTAGAAGAAAGATAGAAAAATCCATTTGAAATCTACAATCAATACTAGCTGCTCACTTCAAATGGATCATATTATTTAAATCATGTTTATCTAATGTTCACTCTGCCAGTGCGATAATCAAGGACAATTCCTGACTGGACATTTGGGACAAAAACATTGAATTCCAAACTTCCATCGCTGGACTTAGCTTCTAAATGCGAGCCAGATGGCACCAGATCATTTTCTGAAGCATAGATCAAGGTGACACGATAGCGGACTCGCTTATTCTGGTCCAAGGCACGACGAATCTGAGTTTCATAGTAGTTCTGCCCTGTCGAGTTATCTTTATTGGCCTGATTGGCCCAAGCTGTCTGGACTGCGATATTGGCTGGATTGCTAGTAGAGGCGTCGAATCCCTTTAAACCACCGATCAGCGAGTAAGCCAAGAGATGCCCGCGATCTACTGCATGGTTGTATTCACCTGATAGATGTTTGACTTGGTGCCAACCGGCCGGGACCCAAGAAGTAGACGCATTCCCTGTTTCTTCCCGTGATTTATACTGGCGGGTCGATTTGGCAAGCAAGGCATTGGCAACTGTTGGAACCGTCTGCCTCTGAACCATCTTCGTTTTATTATCCGCATAAGGCGCACTCGACACTTTGGCATTTAAATTTGTTTGATTCCCATTGATGATGAAAGCCCCAGCTCCATTCCACTCGATTTTTCCACCAAGTTGCGAACGCACCGAGTCAGTGAGAACACTCTCAGCCAGTGCTTGATCTGGTGTGCTGGTATCCTTATTTTTACTGACAACTGCAGGTGTATTTACTGCTGATGACTGAGTGCCATTTCCAAAAAAGTAGGCTCCCAGTGATAAAGTCAGAGCAACCAGAAGCCCAGCTATAGTCTGAGTAGATTTAGTGCTCTTTTTTTGTAATTTCTTTCTTTCGGACATCTTTCCTTTTCCATTTAAAAGGACTGCGCAAAGTTCTGCACAGTCGGTAAATTAGTGAACACTCTCGGCAGATTAATGACCAGTGAACTTAGAAACAAGTTCATTCCAAGTATCTAGCGATAAGATAGACCAAGGATTGTCTGCATTTCCAATCACGCCATATCCGATGACCAGACCAAGACAAAAAATGATAAAAGCGACTACCAGCACCAAGGCAATGATGCCTAGTTGTCTAGCCAAATATTTCCAATTTTCACTCATCATCTTCTTCCTTTACGCGTTTGATGTTGGTACCAAGAGCCGCCAGCTTTTCGTGAAATTTATAATAGCCACGATCCAAATGGACCAACTTGCTAACCTTTGTTTCCCCTTCAGCAATCAAGCCCATCAAAATCAAGGTCGCACTAGCTCGAAGATCTGTCGACATCACTTCTGCTCCTTGCAAGCTGCTACCACCCCAAATCCGAGCGGTATCCCGCATAATATCGGAGTGAAGACCCATCCGTCGCATCTCTTCTAAGTGCTGGAAGCGGTTTTCAAAGACCGTCTCAACCATGACAGACTCTCCTTGAGCTATCGCCATCAAGGCAGTAAACTGAGCCTGCATATCGGTTGGGAAACCTGGATAAGGTAGAGTTTTGACAGAAACAGCTTTTAACTTTGAAACATCTGAGCGGACGCGAATTCCTTCGTCTTCTTCCGTCACTTCTACACCCATTTCTTGCATCTTTGACAGAAGAGGACGGTTATGCTCCCAAATCGCATCCTCAATCAGCAAATCACCACCCGTCATAGCAGCGGCAACCATAAATGTACCAGCTTCGATACGGTCTTGCACGACATTGTGCTCAGCTCCATGAAGTTTTTCAACACCGATGATTGTTATATTCTCCGTTCCTGCCCCTCTGACTTTAGCGCCCATTTTATTTAACAGTAAGGCCAAGTCAACAATCTCAGGCTCTCGGGCAGCATTTTCAATAACAGTGGTACCTTGAGCTAAAGTTGCCGCCATCATAATATTCTGTGTCGCACCAACACTTGGGAAGTCCATGTAAATATGCGCCCCCATCAAACGGTCTGCCTTGGCTTCGATGTATCCAGCAGTCTGCGTAATCTGAGCACCCATTGCTTCCAAGCCCTTCAAATGAAGATCGATAGGTCGGCTACCAATCGTACAACCACCCGGCATGGACACTTTAGCATGTCCATTACGAGCAAGAATGGGACCCAATACAACAATCGAAGCTCGCATTTTGCTGACATATTTGTAGGGAGCCTCTTCGGTTAATGGTTGAGTCGCATCTACAACTACAGTATTTTCATCTTGATCAAAGTCTACCTGCGTATTCAAGCCGCGAACAACATTGTTCATGGTAAAAACATCCGAAAGGACTGGCACATTTTTAAGAGTTGTTTTTCCCTCACTGGCTAAAACAGTTGCTGCTAACAGCGGAAGCACCGCATTTTTAGCTCCTTCAATCTTAACTCTGCCAACCAGACGGTTATTTCCACCCTGAATAATAATTTTTTCCATACTAACTAGTTACTCCAAATCTTAAAAATTCATCCTTACTATCATACCATAAAATCAAGATTCTGACCTTATAAAGTTCCATTAAAGATTGCCCGACTCATATCATAAATACCGATAAAAAATAGGCTAGCCATGTAGCCCAAGGCAATACTTAGCAATAAAATCAAAAAACGAATTTTGATGGCATTATCAGCATTTACTTTTAGCAATCTTTCCCAACAGACCACTGTAGACAAAAGATGAAAAGACATAAAGATAAAGAGCAGATGACTGCATAATCGAAACATTAATTCTATCATAGACTTTATTATACCATAAGAAGAGCGATTTCTAGCGGAAAGGAGTATGGGACAGCAAAAAAGAATGGAAATTCCATTCTTTTTTCATTACATTCTTGTTCCAACGTTAATACGGTTGATGGCACGCTGGAGGGCGATTTTAGCACGTCGCTCTTGGTCAATCAAATGCTTGTCTTGGGCTTCTTCGATCTCTTTCTCAGCACGCAGCTTAGCTCGCTCGGCACGGCTGATATCAATATCACGCTCACGCTCAGCTGAGTCCGCGATAATGGTAATCACATTATCAGCAATTTCTATGATGCCACCGTTGACCGCAATCCAGTCAATATGCTTGTCATCATCGATTCTGCGTACCTTGACTTGATCAACTTCCAAAACAGCAATTGTATTGATATGGCGAGGCAAAATCCCCATTTCTCCGTCAATCGTTTTTACGGAAACAAATGCAGCACGGTGGTCATAAATCAGACCATCCGGTGTAACGATTTGTACTGTCATTTGAGCCATCATTCACCTCTTAGAATCCCATTTTTTCAGCTTTAGCGATGACATCCTCAATCGAACCGACACCACGGAAGGCATCCTCTGGTAACTTATCGTACTTGCCTTCGAGGATCTCTTTAAAGCCACGAACCGTCTCAGCTACAGGCACATAAGATCCTGGCTGGCCAGTAAATTGCTCCGCAACGTTGAAGTTTTGAGACAGGAAGAATTGAATCCGACGCGCACGCGCAACCAAAGTCTTTTCTTCATCTGACAACTCATCCATACCTAGGATGGCAATGATATCCTGCAATTCATGATAACGTTGCAATACGCGTTTCACTTCGGCAGCCACTGCATAGTGCTCTTCACCAACAATCTCAGGAGAAAGAGCTCGAGAGCTTGAAGCAAGTGGATCAACGGCTGGATAAATCCCCAATTGAACCAATTTACGTTCCAAGTTGGTTGTAGAGTCCAAGTGGGCGAAAGCCGTTGCTGGAGCTGGGTCAGTATAGTCATCGGCTGGCACGTAGATGGCCTGGATAGAGGTTACAGAACCCTTCTTAGTCGATGTGATACGCTCTTGCAATTGCCCCATTTCTGTCGCAAGTGTTGGTTGGTAACCAACGGCTGATGGCATCCGACCCAAAAGGGCAGAAACTTCAGAACCTGCCTGCGTGAAACGGAAGATGTTGTCAATGAAGAGCAAGACATCTTGACCTTCCACATCACGGAAGTATTCTGCAATCGTCAAACCAGTCAAAGCAACCCGCATCCGAGCACCTGGTGGTTCATTCATCTGACCGAAGACCATGGCTGTTTTCTCGATAACGCCAGACTCCTTCATTTCCCAGTAAAGGTCATTCCCTTCACGGGTACGTTCCCCAACACCGGTAAACACGGAAATACCACCGTGTTCTTGGGCAATGTTATGGATCAATTCTTGAATCAGGACGGTCTTACCAACTCCGGCACCACCGAAGAGTCCGACTTTACCACCTTTCAGATAAGGTGCTAACAGGTCGATAACCTTGATACCTGTTTCTAAGATTTCTGATGAAGTAGACAACTCATCAAAGGTTGGAGCTTTCTTATGGATTGGCTGGCGCTCTGCATCATCCGCAAAAGGAGCATCCAAGTCAATGGTATCTCCCAAAACGTTAAAGACGCGACCAAGTGTTTCTTTTCCGACTGGTACAGAAATTGGACGGCCAGTATCTAGCACTTCCATGCCACGAGTCAACCCATCTGTTGATTCCATAGCGATGGTCCGAACCACTCCATCACCAAGCTCAAGAGCTACTTCAAGGACGATTTTTGATTTTTTTTCGTCATTTTTATAGACTACAAGTGCATTATTGATCTCAGGTAGCTTGTCGCCAGCTGCAAACGCTACGTCTACAACCGGTCCGATAACCTGAGTAATTTTGCCTGAGCTCATTCTTTTCTCCTCTTTATACTATTTATTTTCTGTGACACTATTCCAGTGCACTTGCACCCGCCACAATTTCAGTAATTTCCTGCGTGATAGCTGCTTGTCTAGCACGGTTATACTGAATGGTCAAATCATTGATAACTTTTTTAGCGTTATCCGTTGCTGTCTGCATGGCGGTCATACCAGCAGCATTTTCAGCAGTTTTTGCGTCAATAATAGCCCCGTAAATCATACTTTCAGCAAACTGAGGCAAGAGCTGATCTAAAATCGCATTTCGGCTGGATTCTAATTCTAGATTGAGGATATAGTTCTCATCCGCTTCACTAGGATCCAAGTCGACGATTGGCAACATCTGCTCTACCCGCATCTGACTGGTCAAACTGTTGACATGGTGGTTATAACACACATAAAGTTCATCAAAAAGCTCATTCTGATACATTTCAATGGTCTTGGAAATGATTTTCCGAACTTCATCAAAACTCGGATGATTGGCTAAACCGCGCAATTCATAAATTGGCTGAATGCCCCGTGCTCGGAAGAAATCCGCTCCCATTCCACCGATCGAAATAATGACATAGTCATCTTTTTCGTGGTATTCAGAAATCAATTCCATCATTGATTTGAGGATGGTTGCGTTATAGCCACCGACCAAACCCCGATCAGATGTAATAACAATATAAGCTGTTTTCTGAACTGGTCTGCTCTTGAGCAATGGATGATGGCTAACATTTTCTTCCTCATGACCATGCAAAAGGTCGGTCAAGAGTTTTCGAACCTTAGAAGCATAAACCTGGAAGTTTTTTGCTGCTTCTTCGGACTTTCCCAACTTAGATGCAGAAACCATCTGCATCGCATTAGTGATTTGACTGGTGTTTTTTGTGGATGCAATTTTATTTTTGATATCATTTAATGAAACTGCCATCTGACACCTCTATTCTTATTTGAAGTTAGACTGATTAATAAATTCAGTAATAGCGGCGTCCAACACTTCTTCGCTCGGCAAATCTTTTGTCTGACGAATGGTTTCATAAATGTCTTCATGATGAGCATCAAAGTAATCGAAAAGCTCTGATTCAAACTGAAGAATCTCATCCACCGGTACTGTGTCTAGGAAACCATGGGTCAGTGCATAAAGGATCACAACTTGTTTTTCAACTGGCAGTGGCTCATGAACTGGCTGTTTCAATACTTCTACCGTACGGCGTCCACGGTTCAACTTAGCCTGAGTTGCTGCATCGAGGTCACTACCAAATTTGGTAAAGGCTTCCAGCTCACGATATGACGCAAGGTCAATACGCAGAGTTCCTGCAACCTTCTTCATGGCCTTGATTTGTGCAGACCCACCTACCCGAGATACAGATGAACCCGCATCAATAGCTGGGCGGATACCTGCATTAAAGAGGCTATCGCTAAGGAAAATCTGACCATCTGTGATTGAAATCACGTTGGTCGCGATATAGGCTGAGATATCTCCTGCTTGTGTCTCAATAAATGGTAGGGCTGTGATTGAACCACCACCCAGCTCATCAGAAACCTTAGCTGAACGCTCAAGCAAACGACTGTGGAGGTAGAAAACATCCCCTGGGAAGGCTTCACGACCTGGCGGACGACGAAGCAAGAGGGAAAGCTCACGATAAGCTACCGCTTGTTTTGATAAGTCATCATAAACAATGAGGACGTGTTTTCCATTGTACATAAATTCTTCAGCCATTGCTACACCGGCATAAGGAGCCAAGAAAAGCAATGGAGATGGTTGTGAAGCTGATGCTGTTACCACGATAGTATAATCCAAGGCACCATACTGACGGAGAGTTTCCACCTGTGTACGGACAGTAGATTCCTTCTGACCAATGGCAACATAAATACAAATCATATCCTGCCCTTTTTGGTTGAGGATCGCATCGATGGCAATACTAGTTTTACCAGTCTGACGGTCACCGATAATCAATTCCCGCTGACCACGACCAATCGGTACAAGGGCATCAATAGCTTTCAAACCTGTTTGCAATGGTTCTGATACAGACTTACGTTGCATAACTCCTGGAGCTGGTGCTTCTACAGGGCGTGTTTTAGTTGTAGCAAGCTCACCCAAGCCGTCAACAGGACGACCAAGCGGATCTACGACACGACCAATCAAAGCATCTCCGACAGGAACTTCCATGATTTTACCCGTGCGACGAATCGTATCGCCCTCACGAATATCTGTAAAATCACCCAAGATAATGATTCCGACATCGGTTGACTCCAAGTTTTGGGCCATACCATAAGAACCATTTTCAAAAATCAAGAGCTCGCCACTCATGGCATTATCAAGACCGTGGGCACGAGCGATTCCATCACCAATATAAGTGACGACCCCAGTTTCTGTGACGTCAAAATTTGGCTGGAAATTTTCAATTTGTTGCTTAATTAAAGCGCTGATTTCTTGTGCGTTAATCGCCAAAATTCACACCACTTTCTATTTCAAATTTTCTTTTACGAGTTGTAATTGACGTTTTATACTTGCATCAATTGTCTTATTATTGGCTGAAATGACGAAGCCACCAATCAGGCTAGCATCTAATTCCTGCTTGAGCGAGCGAACCTTGAGGCCCATTTTTTGCTCAATCATTGGTTTCAATCTTTCTTTTTGACTTTCTGTCAATGCTTGAACAGATTTAACCGTCACTTCAAATTCATTGCTTTGTTTCTCAATCTGATGCTGAATTTCTACCAACATATCGTAGAATAAATCTGCTCGATGATTGAGAATAACGACTTCGATAAAGTTATCAATCAGCTGTGAATCTGAGTTTTGAAAAAGTCGAAGAGCCTTCTCCTTCTCTCCCTCATCAACGCCAATATGTGATAAAAAGTCAGCAAGATTTGTTTCCTCAAACACAGCCTTAATTTGGCTAAGTTTTTCAAAAACATCTTGTTGCTGACCTTTTTCAAATACTAATTGAACAAAAGGCAAGGTATATTTTTCAATTACCGCATAGTGCTTTTTGTCCATTAAGCATCTCCTAATTTATCAATATAACGATCAATAAGCTCACTGTGTGCTTTTGTATCAAGCTGCTGGCTCAAGATCTTACTTGCAAGACTTACTGTTAGGTCAGCCACATCGTCTTTAATGCTATTCAAGGCTTCTGCCTTGCTTTGTGCAATTTCCTGATTGGCTTTTGCTTTCAAACGTCCAGCTTCTTCAGCTGCATCCGCTAAAATTCCAGCCTTATTTTTTTCAGCTGTTTCCTTAGCATGTTCGATAATCGTCGTTGCTTCCTGACGACTTCCTGCTAATTCATTCTCACGTTTTTGCGCAAGTTCCTCAGCCTTTTTGCGGGCTGACTCAGCCCCGTCAATATCATCCGTAATCTTTTTAGAACGTTCTTCTAAGATACTGGTAATATTGCCCCAGGCAAACTTCTTTACTAAAAAAATTAATAAAAGGAAGGAACCAGCGATGAGAATAAAGTCACCAATAATGGCACCGATAGTTACGTGCATTCCTTTTCTTCCTTTCTACTTACTATTCTTCACCGTTTATTTTCTTGCCGATATACATCGAAGACAGCATGGTAAAGACATAGGCCTGGATACATGAAATAAATATCGAGAAGGCTGTCCATAACATACTACCTAGGAAAGCAGCTGGATACCAATAAAATGCTTGATGTGACAAGGTAAGCAACAAGCCAGCCAAGACTTCCCCTGCAAAGATATTTCCGAAAATCCGCAGAGCTAAGGAGGCAAAATTGGTAAATTCTTCCAAGATATTCATTGGAGTCATAAATCCAGGTGTTGCAAAAGCTTTTAAGTAATCTTTAAAACCACGACGACGGATTCCTTCCACATGACTAATCAATGTAATGATAAAGGACAAGGCTAGGTCATAGCCCAAATTTGCCGTCGGTGAGGTCCAGAGATTGTAGCCATTGGTGGTTTGAATTTTAGCCATCAAACCGATATTATTGGCAACTGCAATAAAAAGAAACAAGGCAAACATAAACAAAGAATAATCTTTGATGTAGTGTTCCCCAATATTTTCTTTAGTAAAGCCAATGACAAAATCATAGACGTACTCAAGTAAGTTTTGCTTTCCTTTTGGTCGGATGGACATTTTTCTACTGCCCCAGTAGATAAAGCCAAAGACCATCAAAACGGTCACAAGTGACATAGCAAGCAGGGTCAAATCAAAGGATATTGGGCCTAGCTGAATAGTCGGATTAAGACTCTCTTCCAAGGTTTGACACCCCCTTTTCTAAAATAGAAAAAACTATTTGATAATGAAAGACATAACCAAAGTAACGAAGAAAGTACCTTCAACAAAAGCGACACCCATGATGAGCAAGCTTCTTAATTGATCAACCATTTCTGGCTGACGTGAAGCTGCTTTAAACAGATTGCTCATAATCAAACCTTCAGCTAATGAGACGCCAAAGCAGGCAATACAAAGTCCTAAAAATGTTAAATTCATGATGAATTCTCCTTTTATATTTTTTAAATGTACCCCATTAGTTTACTCCTAATAAAGGTAATAGTCAATTATTTTGTGATATTGTAAGCGTTTTTCGCACTTTTCTTTTAAATTTAAAACAAAACTTGAATAAAAGTGCTTTTCAAACATTTATCCTATAAAAATCCAAGCAAAAATGAGAGTGGGACAGAAATCGGTAATTCGTTAGAATTCGATTTCGTCGTCC
>CAJPQE010000069.1:0-9429 GCA_905372795.1 Streptococcus cristatus
GAGCGCACGCCTGATAAGCGTGAGGTCGGTGGTTCGAGTCCACTCGTGCCCATTTGATTATTATAATGGAGAATTACTCAAGAGGCTGAAGAGGACGGTTTGCTAAATCGTTAGGTCGGGTAACTGGCGCGGGGGTTCGAATCCCCCATTCTCCGTAAATAAGGGAGTTTAGCATTTGCTATCTCCTTTTCTTGTTTTATAATCTTTTTATTTTGTAGAATTGTTTTTATTGTTTATTTGAACTCGCTTTGTTGACTTGTTATAGTCTGTTCTGGATTTATATAAGTGTAGGGATTTATTGGTTGCGGAGATTGGAATGAATAAATTAAAGATGTCTAAATTTTTGATTTCTATTTTGCTATTGGGAGTTGTTATGATAAGCTTGATGCTTTCCTCTCTTTCACCATGGATTGTTTCTGTGACTGGTGATTTTTTGTCCAGTGTTGATCGGGTAGTTGCTATTCCTTTTAATTATCTTGCTAAAGAGAAGAAAAAAGTTGTTCATCTAATAGAGACCTATCAAGAAAATGAGACTCTAAAAGGAACAATTTACAATCTTGAAGAGAAGGCAAATATTTCTGATGCCCTGAAATTAGAAAATGAACAGCTGCGTTCTCTCTTAGAGTTACGAAATAATGATCAAAGTGCTGTCAAGATTGCTGCAGAGGTTATTTCTCGCTCTCCATCTACTTGGAAGAATGAATTAACTCTTGATAAGGGACAGTCAAGCGATGTGACGACCTCTATGCTGGCTATTTCTAATGGTGGTTTGATCGGAGCGGTTACTAGTGTTTCTGATTCTTCCAGTGTCGTTAGTCTACTGACAAATGAAAAGAATGATAGCTCTATTGCAATTAAAATTCAGACAAAAACTGGTTTTGCCTATGGAATCATTATTGGTTTTGACACTGAAAAGTCAGCTTTTATCGTCAGACAGCTAAATACGGTGGATGGAATTGAAGAAGGGGCAATCGTGACGACAAGTGGTCTCGGATCTTATAATGCTGAGAATGTTTTGGTTGGTCAGGTTTTATCAATATCAGCTGGTAAGGACCAATTAAACAAAGAAGTTTTGGTGAAGCCTGCTGCGGATTTGTCTGATATTCAAGCGGTTCTGTTGGTGAGAAATTAGTATGAAAATTCTAAGAGGAACTTTTTTTACAACTTTGTTTTTATTTCTGATCTTCTTCATTGATGGTCAATTATCAAGAAGTCTTGTAGATCTTTTTGCTGAGAAGTGGCATCCGGCAAGTCATATTTTATTGTTTTTTACGGTTTTCTTATTTTTAAACTTTTCAAAGGAATATATTTTTTTCCTCTTCTTTACTCTAGGTCTTTTTTACGATGTTTATTATCTACATGTGATTGGGCTTTTCACCTTCATCTTGCCTCTACTGACGGTTGCCATCTATCATTTTCTTTCTGTATTTTTGCTAAATCGCTGGACACGCGTTTTGGCCATTATTACGATTGTTTTCTTTTTTGAAATGATCAGCTTTGTTTCTGCATCATTCTTGCACCTAGCGAGCTTTACATTCCCTGATTTTATTATCTATGCTTTGGTGCCGACTTTAGTATTTAATACCTTTCTTTTCCTATTGTTACAGCCTTTGTTTGAAAAAGTCTATTTATGATGATTTAGAAATAGAAATGTAACGAATGCGTAATATATAGCCAGAATTTTTTTGATATACTATATAATGTCTTAGTAAGAAGGAGTGTTAATATTTTTATGAAGAAAAAACTACTTACATCAGTTTTATTGAGTGCGGTGATCCTTTCTCAAGGTGCTGCGCTAGTAAATGTTAAGGCTGATAGTACAGATGATAAAATTGCAGCTCAAAATAGTAAAATTGACAGTTTAACCAATCAACAAAAAGCGGCACAATCACAAGTTGATGAAATTCAAAAACAAGTTTCAGCTATTCAAAAGCAACAAGAAGTGCTTCAAGCAGAAAATGAAAAATTGAATGCTGAATCTGCGAAACTTACTGCTGAAATTGAAGAGTTATCAAAGAATATTGTTGCTCGTAATGAGTCTCTTGCAAACCAAGCGCGTAGTACTCAAACAAGTGGCACAGCAACAAGCTATATCAACACAATCATCAACTCTGCTTCAATCACTGAGGCTATCTCTCGTGTAGCAGCGATGAGCGAAATCGTTTCAGCTAACAACAAAATGCTGGAACAACAAAAAGAAGATAAAGAAAAAATTGCTGAAAAACAAGTTGCTAACAATGAAGCTATCAATACAGTCATTGCAAACCAACAAAAACTTGCAGACGATGCTCAAACGTTGACAACTAAGCAGTCTGAACTCAAGGTTGCTCAACTGAACCTTGCAGCTGAAAAAGCAACTGCTGAAAATGAGAAAAATAGTCTCTTAGAGCAAAAAGCGGCAGCTGAAAAAGCGGCAGCTGAGGCAGCAGCGGCAGAAGCAGCATATAAGAGCCAGCAACAAGCGCAACAACAAGCGATCCTTGCTTCAGGAAATACAAGCTTCGCAGCACAAGTTCAAGCTGTAAACAATACAGGTGGAACTCCTGCAGCAGAAGCAGCAGTTGCTACATCAGGAGTTGTCGCAACTCCATCATATAGCCTTTCAGCATCAACTTATCCTGTAGGTCAATGTACTTGGGGTGCTAAGACTTTGGCACCATGGGCAGGCGACTTCTGGGGTAACGGTGGCCAATGGGCAGCTAGTGCAGCAGCAGCAGGCTTCCGTACAGGATCACAACCACAAGTTGGAGCAATCGCATGTTGGAACGACGGTGGCTACGGACACGTTGCAGTTGTAACAGCAGTTCAATCTGCTAACAACATTCAAGTATCAGAAGCAAACTATGCTGGTAACCAATCAATCGGTAATCACCGTGGATGGTTTGACCCAACAAATGCACAAGGATACGTAACATACATCTATCCAAACTAATGAAATATGAAGGAGAACGACTTTTCGTTCTCCCTTTTATTTTTTATTGAAAAAATGCTGGAAAAGCGTTACAATGGTAGGTAGGACAAATGCAATTGGTTACAATAAAAGACGATTTAGAATCTGGAGGGAATCATGTCTTTTTCTGATTTAAAGCTCTTTGCTCTTTCTTCTAATCAAGAATTAGCGCAGCGTGTTGCAAAGGAGATTGGGATGCCGCTTGGGAAATCAACGGTTCGTCAATTTTCTGACGGGGAAATTCAAGTAAACATCGAAGAATCGATCCGTGGTAAGCACGTTTTTATCTTGCAGTCAACTAGCTCACCTGTCAATGACAATCTAATGGAAATTTTGATTATGGTGGATGCCTTGAAGCGGGCTAGTGCGGAGTCTATCAACGTAGTGATGCCTTACTATGGCTATGCTAGACAGGACCGAAAAGCTCGTGCTCGTGAGCCAATTACATCTAAATTAGTGGCTAATCTAATGGAGATTGCTGGGGTAGATCGCCTATTGACCATTGATTTGCATGCTGCTCAGATCCAAGGTTTCTTTGACATTCCTGTCGACCATTTGATGGGAGCGCCTTTGATTGCTGATTATTTTGAGCGTCGGGGCATGGTTGGTAGCGACTATGTGGTTGTCAGCCCAGATCACGGTGGTGTCAGCCGCGCTCGTAAGTTGGCTGAATTTCTCAAGACTTCGATTGCGATTATTGACAAACGTCGCAGCGTTGATAAGATGAATACCAGTGAAGTCATGAATATCATTGGTAAGGTGGAAGGTAAGACCTGTATTCTGATAGATGATATGATTGATACAGCGGGAACTATTTGTCATGCGGCAGACGCTTTGGCAGCGTCCGGTGCTGTGGAAGTCTATGCGAGCTGTACTCACCCAGTCTTGTCGGGACCAGCTATGGAAAATATCCAAAAATCCGCTATCAAAAAACTTGTGGTTTTAGATACCATCTACCTTTCAGAGGACAGATTAATCGATAAGATTGAGCAGATTTCTATCGCTCATCTCTTGGCAGAAGCCATCGTTCGAATCCATGAAAAACGTCCACTTTCACCCCTTTTTGAAAGACATAATATATAAGGATTGTGGAGTATTAGAGATTTAGCAACTTGCTAAATCTCTTTCTTATTCCTATTTGTAATAAAATTTTGCTGTAGTACTGCATTTATAGTATAATAGTTCTATTAGATTATCGGAGGCGGCTATGGATTTGACTAAGAAGTTTAACAAGAATTTAGATAAAATTGAAGTGTCTCTGATTCGTCAGTTTGACCAGTCTATTTCTACGATTCCAGGTGTTTTGCGGCTGACCTTGGGGGAGCCAGACTTTCCGACACCGGATCATATCAAGGAGGCGGCCAAGGCAGCCATTGATGCCAACCAGAGCCACTATACTGGAATGAGCGGGCTTTTGGAGCTGCGGCAGGCTGCGGCTGACTTTGTCAAGGAGAAGTACCATCTGAACTATCGTCCAGAAGATGAAGTCTTAGTCACTATTGGGGCAACCGAGGCCCTGTCTGCGACTCTGACGGCTATTCTGGAAGAGGGAGACAAGGTCTTGCTGCCAGCACCAGCTTATCCAGGCTATGAGCCGATTGTGAATTTGGTTGGGGCGGAGATTGTCGAGATTGATACGACAGAAAACGACTTCGTTTTGACTCCTGAAATGCTTGAGCAGGCTATCTTGGCGCAAGGTGACAAGCTCAAGGCAGTTATTCTCAACTATCCGGCCAATCCGACTGGTGTGACTTATTCGCGGGGGCAGATGGAGGCTTTGGCAGCAGTATTGAGCAAGTATGAAGTTTTTGTCGTCTGCGATGAGGTATACTCTGAGTTGACTTATACGGATCAGGGGCACATTTCTCTAGCGGAATATTTACCTGAGCAGACCATCGTCATCAATGGCTTATCCAAGTCTCATGCGATGACGGGCTGGCGACTAGGCTTTATCTTTGCTCCTGCTGCGTTTACGGCTCAATTGATCAAGAGCCATCAGTATCTGGTGACGGCAGCCAATACCATGGCTCAATATGCAGCTATTGAGGCTTTGACGGCTGGTAAGGATGATGCCCAACTCATGAAGGCGGAATACATCCAGCGGCGGGATTACATTATCGAACAGATGACGGAGCTGGGTTATCAGATTATCAAGCCAGACGGTGCTTTCTATATTTTTGCTAAGATTCCAGCAGGCTACAATCAAGATTCTTTTGCTTTTTTGCAGGATTTTGCTGAGAAGAAGGCTGTGGCCTTTATTCCAGGGGCGGCTTTCGGCCAGTATGGAGAAGGCTATATCCGCCTGTCTTATGCAGCTAGTATGGAAACCATCAAGGAAGCTCTGAAACGTCTCAAGGAGTACATGGAAGGCCATGCTTAGACCGTTAACGAGCAAGAGTTTGATTCTCTATAATCGGAATTTCCGGGAAGATGATAAGCTGGTCAAGATCTTTACGGAACAGGCTGGCAAGCGAATGTTTTTCGTGAAACATGCTGGAAAATCTAAGCTGGCTCCAGTCATCCAGCCTCTGACGGCGGCAGAACTCTTGATGAAAATCAATGACGACGGACTCAGCTATATCGAGGATTACCAAGCTGTGGAAAGTTACGGGCAAATCAAGGGTGATCTCTTTGTCATGGCTTATGCCAGCTACGTGGCAGCCCTAGCAGATGCTAGTATTCAGGACAATCAGCCAGATCCGGCTCTCTTTGCCTTCCTGCAAAAGACACTGGATTTGATGAATCAAGGGCTGGATTATGAGGTTTTGACAAATATCTTTGAAATTCAAATTTTATCTCGCTTTGGCGTTTCTCTGAATTTCCATGACTGTGTTTTTTGTCATCGGACAGGTCTGCCTTTTGATTTTTCCTTTCAATATGGCGGGGTGCTCTGTCCAGATCATTATCACAAGGATGATCATCGCAGTCATCTCAATCCCAATATTCCTTTTCTGCTCAATCAGTTTCAGGCGGTTCAGTTTAGTGAGCTAGAGACGATTTCGCTCAAGCCGGAAATCAAGCGACAGATCAGGGGTTTTATGGATCAACTCTATGATGAATACGTAGGCATTCATCTCAAATCAAAGAAATTTATCGACTCTCTGGGGGACTGGGGCAGTATTTTACAAGACAAACATGAGGAAGAACAGCATGAAAAAAATAGCTATTGATGCCATGGGCGGAGACAATGCCCCTCAGGCTTTAGTCGAAGGTGCCAATCAGGCTCTGAGAGACTTCTCGGATATTGAGCTTGTGCTCTATGGGGATGAAGCCAAGATTAAACCTCTGTTGACAGCGACAGAGCGCGTCAGCATCGTTCATACGGATGAAAAGATTGATTCGGATGATGAGCCGACCAAGGCCATTCGCAAGAAGAAGCAGGCTAGCATGGTTTTGGCAGCTAAGGCAGTCAAGGATGGGGAAGCAGATGCAGTCCTGTCTGCTGGTAATACGGGAGCGCTTTTGGCGGCGGGCTTCTTTATCGTCGGACGGATCAAAAATATTGACCGACCAGGGCTTTTATCCACTTTACCGACTGTGGATGGTCGAGGTTTTGATATGTTGGATCTGGGGGCAAATGCTGAAAATACCCCTCACCATCTGCATCAATATGCTATCCTAGGTTCTTTTTATGCGGAAAATGTTCGTGGCATTAAGCGGCCACGGGTTGGTTTGCTTAATAATGGTACTGAGGCCAGCAAGGGAGATCCTCTGCGTAAGGAAACTTATGCGCTGTTGTCGGAGGATGACAAACTGAACTTCATCGGCAATGTGGAGGCGCGTGACCTTATGGATGGAGTGGCAGATGTTGTCGTAGCAGATGGCTTCACGGGTAATGCTGTGCTCAAATCTATCGAAGGAACTGCCATTAGCATCCTAGGCCAGCTCAAAAAGGCTGTGCTAGGCGGTGGCCTCAAGGCTAAGCTAGGAGCTTTGTTGCTCAAAGACAGCCTACAGGAAATGCGCAAGAGTCTGGACTATTCCAGTGCCGGTGGGGCCGTTCTCTTTGGTCTCAAGGCGCCAGTGGTCAAGACACACGGTTCAAGTGATGCCAAGGCCGTTTATAGCACCATTCGTCAGATCCGAACCATGCTGGAGACAGATGTTGTCGGAAAATCTGTGGTGGAATTTTCAAAAGAGGTAGAGACAGAATGAATCAAGAACAAATTTTTCAAAAAGTAACAGAAATTATCCAAGAACGTCAAGGAAAGGACTTTGTTGTCCAGCCAACTTTGGGCTTAAAAGATGATTTAGGCGCTGATTCTGTTGACTTAATGGAATTCATCCTGACTTTAGAGGATGAGTTTGCGATTGAAATTTCAGATGAGGATGTTGATCGCTTTGAAAATGTCGCAGATATTGTTGCCTATTTGGAAAAGAAACTAGCGAAGTAAGAAATCGGCTTCGATTTGAACAGATGAAAAACCTTGGTTGATAAAACCAAGGTTTTCTTAGTGAATTTATTTTGGATAGATATAGCTGACAGCTCCTTGACCGGCGGCGTAAGGATTGAACCAGCCGCGGAAGTTCCCAATATACTGTTTACCTGCATAGTTGGATTCTTTGATTTGGATCCGGGTGTTGGATTCGACATGGGTGACAACACCGACATGCCCATAACCACCATCGGTCCAGCAGATGATGGCTCCGACTTGTGGTGTGCTTCCTGTTCGGAAACCAGCTGCGCGTGCGCTAGCTGCCCATTGGCCACCGTTGCCCCAGTAAGGACCAGCCCAAGGAGCCAGTACTTTTGCTCCCCAAGTACACTGTCCATGAGGATAAGAGGATGCTCCTGCATAATCAGGTGTGTAGAGGGTTGGCTCAGGCGTGGTTGGTTTATCAACCTGATAGCTGGTGCCTGTAAGTCCAATCATCTGACCATTGAGATTGCGGTAAACATGGGTATGGAAGAGTCCGTTTCCAGCATGCTGTTGCGTATTGATGGTAAATTTATACAAGCCATTGCCCACTTTGTTAGCAGTGTACCATTTGATATCATCTTGGCCGTTGACCTCTGACCAAGTTGGTAGAGAAATGGTTCCAGGTCCAAAAGCATCGGAAACGGTCACTTCGTAATTGTAGGTAGAAATTTTATTGACAGAAACCTTGGCTTTGATATTTTCAGCAGAGAGGGTGACACTGTCTGTCGCATAGTTATGCTCGCTACCATCTTTGTACTTAACGTAGATATGATTGGTGTAGCTTCCAGATAAGGCTTGGTGGTTGCGGATATTGAATTGTGCAGTAAAAGTCCCATCTCCATTGTTACTCGCGTCATACCACTTGATATTGCTTTGATTCTGGGTACTCCAAATAGGGACGCGGACGGATTGAATTGGCTTAGTTGCTGCAGTTTCAGAGACTTTTACAGTGTAGGTCCCCTCTTCCTGATTGATATTTTCAACAGAGAAAAGCGGTTTTTGCTCTTCTGGGGAAGGCAGCTTTCCGACATCTATCGTAGCAGTTGTTCCTGCTAATCCTGTAAATTCAGGCTTGACATAGCTTTCTCCATAGAGATGGATATGGTAGGTTCCTGTATCGTAATTGTGTTTCTTCAGCTCGACTCTAACGCTATAACTGCCATCAGGATTTTTTCTTGCTTGATACCATTGTAAATCATCTTGCCCCTTATTTTCAGACCAGGTTGGGACATTGACCTTATACATGGATTCAGGAATATTTTTGATAAGGATTTCCATAATGCCGGGTTCAGGGAAGCTTGTCTGAATGATCGGATTAGGCTTTTCTAGATGGAAAGTGGTGCCCGATTGGTAAATCATTTTGCCATTTTTATTTTCATAAGTATCTACGAAATATTTTCCATAACCTTTGTGCTTAGAAAGTGTAAATTCGGTGATATCTTGTCCGGCATTATACCATTTTAAGTCATCTTGTCCGTTTTCATCAGACCAGACCGCATGTAAAATGCGAGAGTTTATCTGGTCTTTGTTACGCTTAAAGTGAATTTGACCAGTTTGTCCGACAATATTAGTAGAGACCTTAACCGCAGGTTTATTAACAGTGAAGGTCGTACCATTCAAGCCTATCATTTTACCGTTAATATTAATGTAAGTATGAACATGGAAGGTGCCATAGCCAGCGTGCTGCCGGAGGTCAATGGCTGTGCTAGATGTCTGAGGTGTGGTGTACCATTTCAAATCATCCTGCCCATTTTCGTCGGACCAGACTGCGTGGGAAATGGTGTAGGGAACCTGAGCTTTGGAGCGGGCGTAATGAATCTGCGCCGTATCCCCAGTGACATTGACGGTTACATTGCTGGCACGATCAGTGGGGCCTAGGACTTTGTTTCCAGCTTCAGTCGATGCAACAGCTTGAGCCGTGGAATGACTGGCAAATAGCCCAAGGACTGCTCCGGATAATAAAAATAGCTTCTGATATTTTTTCATAAATCTCCTTTGAATAAGTAATTTGGATGATTCCATTTAGATTATTCGGGAAAAAATATAAAAAAAGAAAAA
>CAJPQE010000070.1:0-9396 GCA_905372795.1 Streptococcus cristatus
ACTTTATTTTCTCTCTTCTTTCTATTTTTTGATAAAACAAAATTATGTGGAAAACCACATAATTTAGTTAGAACTTTCACCTGATTGGTTTAATTTGCTATTAACGTGTTCTTCCACATTCTTAGCGTGTTCTTCGTAGGTATTTGCAAAATATACAGCCCCTGTCTCCACGTTTGCTACAAAATACAAGTACTCTGTCTTACTTGGATTAATAGTAGCTTCGATAGCAGACAGGCTTGGACTATCTACTGGACCGGGCATCAAACCTTGCTTCTTGTACACATTATAAGGCGAGTCAAGATTTGTATCAATTTCAGCATCTTCTTTAAGAGTTGTCTTTTGACCAAGTTTTCCTTGAGCATAAAGAAGCGCAATATTGCTCTGAAGTGGCATAGCTTGGTTCAAACGATTATAAAAGACGCTCGCAATATCTTTGCGATCCTGATCAGTTGATCCCTCTTTTTCAACTAAAGAGGCGAGTGTTAAAACATCATTAACCGTCAGATTCTTAGACTCAATTGTTGAGTAATACTGCGATAGATTGGTATTCATAGCAGCCAACATTTGGTCAATCAGTTCTTCAACCGTGGTTTCTTTTCCATAATCATAAGTAGCTGGGAAAAGATAACCTTCAAGACGATATTTAACACCACTATCCTTGCTCGGCAAAGTTGCTAGAAGCTGCGGATATTTAGCTGCCATCTTTGCAATAAAATCCTCATCTTGAGCTTTATTTAGAAAATCTTCCTTGCTGAATGGTGTTTTAGTATTCTTGTTCGCAGTTTTTGCAGCATTGACAGTAGTTGCTTCGGCAATTTGCTCCAAGGTATATCCCTCAGGAATTGTTATCTTGCCAAGAACTGGAGGCTGTGGTGTATCTGTCCCACCTTCTTGTAATTGCTTAGCAATCGTGTCTAAGTCCATACTCTTTTGAAGATTATAGTAGCCAGATTGGAAATTGCCATAACTTCTGATTTTTGAATAAAGATTAAAGACTTGAGCGTTCTTAATCAGGCCTTTCTTTTCTAAAATCTCTCCGATTTGTTTGGTGCTAGAACCGGCAGGAATCTCCACCGTCACATATTCTGTCGATTTGGCGTCTACTGGTTTCAGCGCAGAAGAGACATAATTGTATCCTACAAAACCAGTAATACCAAGGCCCAATAGGAAAAGTACCAAGACTGTCATCACGATTCGATTGGCTAGGCCGTTTTTACGTTTTTTCTTTTTACTACTATTGGTACGATCTGCACGTGAACGTTTCTTTCCATGAGCAACATCTCTACGGCTTAGCGTTGGTTCTGCCGTAGAAAAGTCTTTTCTTACTTCTCTTTCATCTGTAGTGTTTGAATCAGGTAACATTGTTTCTTTTATCTCATCTGCAACTGGTACTGCCTTTTCTTGATAAGCTTCTGAATGAGGCACAGAAGTTTGAACCTCTCCAGACTCTATACTTTCCTTCTCAGCAACATCAGCTTGTCCTGGTCCATCAACATTTGATGGAACTTCCGAAATGGTAGAATTACGAACTATATTTTCTAACACATCTGCCTGAGTATGAACAGTAGGCTCGCTTTGTCCCATTGGCTCTTCTACTTTGATCTTATTAGGTTCTTCCTCTACTGAAGTATCCTTCTCTAGAACCTCATGAGATTTTTCAACAGCAGAAACGAGAGATTCCAAGCTCTCCGCCAATTCCATTTCTTTACCTAAAAGAGGCTGCGCTTCTTCCTGAACTGAGTGATTTTGGGTACCATTGGCTGCTGCCAACTCATTCAAAATTTTCTCTTTAAAACTCAGCGTCTTTTCGTTATCCTGTGAATTTTCAGTCAAAAACTTGATCTCCTTCTTCATAATCCCTAACATTATATCTTAAAAGTCAGATAAATGCAATCATATCCGACTTTTAAAACTATATTATTTATGAAAGTTATATCTGAGGATTTTCCCAAACCATATCAAACCATACTTCATCTGCATAAGTTGAGGACGAAGGTCCTTCATTGACGAAGCCATGCTTCTCATAATAGGCTATCAAATAATCATGACAAGTGAGATTAATACCGTGGCGTTCATCAGCAATCACAATTTCCTTCATAGTGTCCAACAAGGCTTTTCCTACACCTAAACCCTGTGCTTCTTTAGAAATAGATAGACTAGTCACAGAGATAAAGCCGCCTGCCAGATAGCTATAATCTTCAACGTCCTCTGTAAAGGAAATATCTTTTAAATAGCGTTCTGGTCGGACAGGACCTTCTAAATATCCCAAAATCTTGCCATTTTTTTCTGCAACCAAAAAAGTTGAGGAGATCTTTTTAATGTGTTTCGCCAGTATTTCACGACTAATAGCCTCTTCTGGACTAAAATTTTCCAATTCGATGGCATAAATGGCATCTAAGTCAGCCATTTGAGCTTGACGGATAATCATCACTTCTCCTTAAAATCAGGATTTTCCCATACCATATTTGACCAGATAGTCCCACCGTGAGTTGAGTCAGAAATCCCTTCGTGGACAAAGCCACTCATCTCATAATAAGGTATCAGCTCATCATGGCAGGTAAGGCTAATGCCCTGTCGATTTTGCTGAACAGCTGTCTCCTTGAGAGCTGCAAGCAACAAGGTTCCGACACCCTGCCTCTGAAAATCCGGATGGATGGACAGACTTTGGACGGCAATGAAGCCACCTTCTGAAGGATTAACACCCACATTGCTAAAGAGGTCATCTGTCAAATATCGCGCCTGAACAGCTGGTCCAACAATATAGCCCGCCAGCTCACCATGCAGCTCTGCTAGCAAAAAAGTATCTGGAATCTGCTCAATTCGCTCTTTGAGAACTTCTGAACTGGCTGCTTCCGCTGCTGGAAAATTCAGCTGCTCAATTGCAAGAATTTCCTCCCAGTCGCTCAAGTCGGCCTGTCTGATTCAAATTGGTGCTTCCATCCAGGCGCCTCCTACTGAACGTTGCTAGTCAGATTGGACAGGAGACGTTCAAAGGAATATTCATAGGTCTGGATATCTCCAGCTCCCATAAAGACGTAAACTGCATTATCGTGGTCAAGAAGTGGAGAGACATTGTCCACATCAATAACCTTGGCACGCTTCACAATCTTTTCAGCCAAATCTTCGACCTTAACATCACCTTTGTCTACCTCGCGCGCAGATCCGTAAATCTGGGCTAGATAGACTGAGTCGGCCTGATTGAGGGCTTCCGCAAATTCGTCCAAGAGAGCAATGGTCCGAGTGAAGGTGTGCGGCTGGAAGATGGCCACGATTTCCTTGCTTGGATACTTCTGACGAGCTGCATCCAGAGTCGCGATAATTTCCGTTGGATGATGGGCAAAGTCATCAATAATGACTGTGTCGTTGACAATCTTTTCTGTAAAGCGGCGCTTAACCCCACTAAAGGTCTTGAGATGTTCCCTTACTAGATTCAAGTCAATACCTGCAATGTAGAGGAGGCCGATAACCGCAGTCGCATTCATAATGTTGTGACGGCCAAAGCTTGGAATCTGGAACTCACCCAGCTCTTGCCCACGGAAAGAAACTTTAAATCCTGAACCACTAGTAGAACGCAAGAGGTCGTGAGCAACAAAGTCGTTGCCTTCTTCCTTGAAACCATAGTAGTAAATCGGCGCATTTGAAGTAATACGGCGTAGTTGCTCGTCTTCTCCATAAACGAAGAGCCCTTTGGTAATCTGCTTGGCGTAATCATTGAAAGCATTAAAGACATCTTCCAAGCTTGTGAAATAATCTGGATGATCGAAGTCAATATTGGTGATGATCGAATATTCCGGATGATAAGGCATAAAATGACGTTCGTACTCGTCTGATTCAAAGACAAAATACTTGGCATTAGCAGAACCGCGACCTGTACCGTCCCCAATTAGATAGCTAGTATCTGTGATATTAGACAGAACATGAGAAAGAATACCCGTTGTAGAAGTTTTCCCGTGAGCACCTGCTACTCCTAAGCTGACAAAGTCACGCATAAAGCTACCCAAAAATTCATGGTAGCGCTTGTAGCTAATACCATTGGCATCTGCATAGGCAATTTCCACATTGTTATCTGGACGGAAGGCATTACCGGCAATAATTTCAAAATCTGACTGGAGATTTTTCTCATCGAAAGGCAAAATGGGAATCCCAGCCTGCTCCAGACCACGCTGAGTGAAATAATATTTATCAACATCGCTTCCTTGAACCTTATGGCCCATCTGATGCAACATCAAAGCCAAAGCGCTCATACCTGAGCCCTTAATTCCGATAAAATGATAGGTTTTCGTCATGGTTACTCCTTAAATCTTAAATAACTGAAGCCTTATTGCCCTTGGGCATCTGAACTCAACTTGGTGATGTTCAATTCCTGTGCTTTTTTATGCTTATTGTGTTTTTCTCGCTTCTTGCCCTTGTTATAGACTTGGCTGGTTTTGAGAAAATCGTAGTTATTCTTTTTCTTTTTTTCTGGATTCGTTGGTACTTCTATGAGAGGTTGAGACTGAACATCTGCTAATATGTAGCTATCTTGCTTTAGCTTATCACTGAACTTCGTCAACTCCCCCGGATTTTCCTTTTGGAAAGGGGCTGTTGGTTTAACTGGATTCCCCTCAAAAGGAGGTACCACCTTCCGACTACGAACCTTATTTGGGAGCTTGCTTGTCAAATAAGCAGCCGAACGTTTCTTCCTCAGATCAGCCCGAGCTTCCTCTCGTGCTTGCTCAGCATAGCGAATAGCTGGATCTTTCTTATCAATCGGCTTTTTAAAGTCCGTAACTGGAGCTTGCTTCTTTCTAGCTTTACTTACAGTTTGACTAGGAGTAGCATGAGCAGGACTTTCTGGCTTAGCAATCGGCATCCATTCTAAATAATTACGGTCCTGGTAGTCTCCTTTAATGTTGCTAATCAGATCCAACTCATCGTACAAATTCATGTGTGGCATTTCTGTCAACATGATTTCGTCATCAGCAATTATAGGAAATTTAGTATTTGTCATAGCATATCCTTTCAACTCTTCATTATTATAAACTATTCAAACTATTTTTCAAGCGATTCAGAAGAAATTCCAAGAATTTCTCGAATTTCTTCCATCGAAAGACTGGAGCGAGACTCTGCACCATCTAGAATCGTTGAAACTAGATTTCGTTTGGTGTCCTGTAATTCCTGAATTTTTTCTTCTATAGTTCCCCGTGTAATCATACGATAAACTTTTACATTCCGTTCCTGACCGATACGATGAGCCCGACCAATAGCTTGAGCTTCTACTGCGGGATTCCACCAAAGATCCACTAAAATAACAGTATTTGCACCAGTTAGATTGAGACCCACACCACCAGCTTTAAGAGAAATCAGAAAGGCTGATCTTTCTCCTTGATTAAAGGCTTTGGTCATCTCCTGACGTTCTTTTGCTGGAGTTGAGCCTGTGATTTTGAAGGACTCCATTCCCATCTGGCTCAGTTCTTGCTCGATAATATCCAGCATGCCACGGAATTGTGAAAATATCAGAACACGATGTTCACCGTCTTGGATCTGCTCCAATAGCTCACGCAAACTTTCCAGCTTGCCACTTTCCCCATCATAATCATCCATAAAAAGCTTAGGAGTATCACAGATTTGACGGAGTCGCATAAGACCAGACAAAATTTCAATTTTGCTGCGATTGATTTCTTCCTCCGTTGCATGGAGAATTCGCTCCTGCATTTGCTTGAGCAGTGCTAGATAAATCGTCTTTTGACTATCTGCAAGTTCGTTACGGTAAGAGACTTCAATCAAATCAGGAAGCTCCTGCAAGACTTCTTCTTTCTTACGCCTCATGACAAAGGGTTTAATATAGCGCGCAACTGTTTCTGTCGGCATCTTCAAAAAAGCTTTCTTGCTCGGTAATAAGCCCGGAAGGACGATCTGAAAAATTGACCAAAGTTCACCGAGATGATTTTCAATCGGCGTCCCAGATAAGGCATAAGTCCGCTCCACCTCAAAAGCCCTCAGATATTGAGCAATCTTGCTCTGGTCATTCTTCATGACCTGCGCTTCGTCCAATATCAAATAGTCAAAATGAAGTCCCTGATACTCTTCAACATCTTGTCTGAAGGAAGCATAGCTGGTAATGGTAATCTGATGGTCTTCTGCAATCACAGCATCTCGAACATTTTTCAGTCCATAGACAACGGCCACATCTAGGTCTGGAGCAAATTTGGCAAACTCATCACTCCAGTTGTAAATTAGACTCGACGGCGCCAAAATCAAAACTTTCTTAGACTTGGTCAAATGAGCAGTCAAGAAAGAAATGGTCTGAAGAGTCTTTCCCAAGCCCATGTCATCGGCTAGAATACCGCCAAATCCATATTTATTCAGCATGGATAACCATTTCACTCCTGTCTCCTGATAATCTCGAAGCTCGGCCTGAACTTTCAGCTTAGGCAGAGGAAAATCCTCAGGATGGATCAAATCATAAGCCAGCTGGCGAAAATCTTCCGACAAGTCAACTCTTTCCTGATCTTTGAACAATTCAGAGAGTTGATAGGCAGCCAAACTATGCGTTTGGATGACCCCATTTTTAGAATGTTTGCTTCGCAATTGTTGCAAGGTCTGGCTGATTCGCTTACTATTCTCATCAAAAATCACAACTTGACCCGTCTTACTGATAAAGTAATTCTTTTGATTTATCAGCGAATCTAGAACATCATCCACTTCAGACTGATCAATACCAGTAAAATCAAATCCGATATCCAAGAGCCCTCCATTCATACTGATGGAAACCTTCGGAGGTTCTGTTTGAGATAGACCCAGTAGCTCGTCTGACAAGTAGACATTGCCTAGTGCTCTAAAGCGTGGAATCAAGACAGAGAAGAAACGGTAAATTTCTTCGGGTCGTAAAGGCGAACGCTGACTGATAAAATCATCTGCAAAACCTGCCTCCAGCATTGCTTTAAAAACTTGCTGTTCTCGCTCAAAATTACTGGCAAAAGGTAGATTTATCAGCTCTTCACGACTGGTTACAGTCTGACTACCATAATCAAAGACAAGATCCAGCAATACTTGCTTGTCAGCCCCTAAATAAAAATTGAAATCCACGGTAAAATCATGAATGAACAGTCGCTCAGGTGCTGTCACACGGCCAATTTTTTTAAACTCAAGCAGACTCACTGCCAGTTTGGACTGCTCAGACACATCAAACTGCAGGCGCTTGACGCGCTCTTGCTCAATCGGCAATTCCTGTAATGCCTTGACTAACTTGGTCTGCTGAGCTGTCAGTTGATAGAAGGTCTGATTATGAAAGATAAATTGCCCCCCATAGAGCAGCTTATAATTCTTTTCAGATATCAGCAGCTCAAAAAAGTTTTCCCGTTCTTGCACCTCAAACTGATAAATCTCCGCCTCTTCATGCAAATCTTGGAAAAATACCTCAGCATAATCATAAAAGCTATATTCCAAACGAAACGAAGTGAGATTCATCAAGCGAGTCACGCCTTCCTCAAAAAGACTGGCTGGAAAATAAAGGTGCCGCCCAGCATTGGGAAAGACCAACGAAGAGTCCTGTCCCTTATAATCCGTCACCAAGCCTCGTAAAAATTCTAGTAGGTCTTGACTAGCTTCATCAAAATTCTCCATTCGGATAGGCTCATAGTAGTTCTTACCGATTTGATAATGCCCACCCTTATTCAAGGTTCTCAAAAAGGACAAAATATCACGCACTACATAAGAGCGCTCATCCGGCAGACGGCTAATCCGCAGGCTCCATAAAAATTGTCCTGTGTAAGCATCTTCCTGTCCAGTCGCTGATAGCTCATAACGCATTTGCTGACTGGATTTATCTAGCAAAATCTTATCCAAAAAAAGGCTACCAAAAGAAACCAATTTCTGGGCTTCCTGACTGGAAGACTCTTTTTCTGTCATCTTCGCCAGCAGATCTTTACCCGCCGGATCATTTTTCAAAAAATATTCCAAGGCAGCCAGATGGACACAGTACTTCTTCTTTTGGAAAAAGTCACAGGAGCAGAAAACTGCATCATCATCTAGACTATAGCGTAGATTGTACTGATCCACGCGCGTGTATAAAAAGGAATCTTTGACGTCAAGAATTTCGACTTTTTTGCTGTCACAGAGGGCAATTCCTTCCGTTCGAATTTTACCAGGAATTAATTTAGCCATACCTACCACCTAACATTTATCCCTTTATTATACCATAGGACAGCTATAAAAACGAAATAGAATTTCTTTATTTGCAAACATTCTTTGAAGTAGAATGAGCGAGAGCTTTCCCTACAACAAAAAGCCGTCCAATGGACGGCTCTTTTACATTATTTTACTTCTAACAAACCGATATCTCCATCTTCACGACGATAGATAACATTCGTTGTACTATCTTCAACATCTGTGTAGATGAAGAAGTCATGTCCCAACAAATCCATTTGCAAAATAGCTTCATCTAGATCCATTGGTTTCAAATCAATATGCTTAGAACGTACTACTTTGGAAGATGCTGCATCAGCTTCTTCTACTAGAGCATCAGTGAACAACTGGCTAGTTGCAACCTTGTTCCGATTTTTCTTTTCAATCTTTGTCTTATTCTTACGAATCTGACGTTCAATCTTATCGATAACTAGGTCGATAGACCCGTACATATCTTGCGAAACATCTTCTGCCCGAAGGGTAATAGAACCAAGAGGAATGGTTACTTCGACTTTCGCCGTCTTCTCCCGGTACACTTTCAAATTTACCCGTGCATCAAGTTCTTGCTCTGCTTGGAAATACTTCTCAATCTTCTCAAGTTTAGAAACTACGTAGTCACGGAGAGCATCAGTTACTTCTAGGTTTTCACCACGGATACTATATTTAAGCATATAAGTACCTTCTTTCTAAACATAAATGTTTTATTTACAATATCATTATAACGCTTTCATTCTTTTTTTGCAAATTTTTTCTTATCTTGCGATTGAAAATGTCAAAATTTCTTTCACTCCTGCTTCCAGCAAGATTTGCTTGCCTAATTGCAAGGTTTTGCCAGTCGTATAGATATCATCAACCAGCAAAATTTTATCTGGCAAATCAACTCCATTCTTAATTTCAAAAGCTTGCTGCGTCAGCAGACGCTCCTCACGTGTCTTGCTCGACTGTGCTAGGGTGTCTTTTTTCTCTAAGATATTTCTATATGATAAGTTTGCAGCATCTAAAATCCCCTGCACTTGATTAAAACCTCTCACTTGAAATTTTTCGTTACTCACTGGAATCGGAACAATGGTATGATCTCTAAACATTTTGACTGCTTTTTTAGCTGCTTTTGCAAATACAAAACGCAATGCATAGTCTCCCTGAAACTTGTATTGACCGAAGTAAGTCTTCATTGCTTCATTATAGGTAAATAGTGACTGATGCTGGACTTGATTTCCCTCTTTCTCCCAT
>CAJPQE010000071.1:0-9366 GCA_905372795.1 Streptococcus cristatus
TCACCGCGTCTTTATGGATAAGCCGCAAGATTTTCTTGTTTGTTTAATCGCTTTCATTGTAACATATTTTCATAGTTTTTGAAAGTGCTGACCTAAAAAATAATGAAATCCTTTGAAAAAGTGAACAAAAATAGAGTAAAAAAATAATCACTTAAGTGATTATTTTTTAAGTTTTTCAAGTGCTGGAACGATTGCAACTGTAAGGAGAGCGGATATAATCATTTCTGAGATTGAATTGGCTGATAAAACCAGCGCAAGCATGGCTCTGATGTCTCCATTGTAAACAGATGAAAATAGAATGAAAATTCCTCCGAGAACGAAGATGGTGTTAGTCATTGAGCCGACAGCACCAGCTAAAACTAAACCTGGTTTAGTTTTCATCCATTTGTAGACAAAATACGGAGTAATTCCGATTAGAATACGTGGAACCATAGCAATTATCAATGAATTGATACTACCGTTTTCTACAAAAGGACTGAAGAGGTAGCTAGTCGGCAGCAGGACAACGGTGTTGGTCACCACACTGATTACCCCCATCAGAGCTCCAAGAACAGCTCCAATTCGCGGTCCGTAGATAATACTAGCGATAATGACTGGAATATGAATAATGGTCGGTTTAATCGGAACCGGTAGTAGGTTGAAAATAACAGAGCTCAGCAGATGGAGCACTAACATAATAGCAAAAAAGATAGCAATTTGCGCGATACTAGATTGTTTTCTCATTTATAATTTCCTTTACTTTTTCTATAATAATATTGACATCAGCTAGAGCGCCAGTCCCATGATCTCCGCAAGCTAGAACAGCTTCACGCGGTTCGATAATCTCCCAGCCAAATTTTTTTAATCTTCCCAAATTGTGCTGAGTTAGTGGATTTTCATACATCTTGGTATTCATGGCTGGCGCAATGACCTTTTTGACATAAGATGGAAGGGCAAGGGCTGTAGCGGTTACCATATTGTCTGCCAGACCGTTAGCCAGTTTAGCGATAGTATTGGCTGTGGCAGGAGCGACCAAAAAAAGATTCGTTTCCTTGCCGATTTCAATATGATTGACTTTGTCTGGCCTCGGCTCGTCCATAAGGTCAAGGGAAACAGGATTTTTTGATAAAACCTGTAAGGTAAGCGGAGTGATAAAATGACTAGCAGCTTCCGTCATGAGAACAGATACACCATAGCCTAGCTTGCCCAGCTGGCTCGTAATATCTGCTGCCTTATAGGCCGAAATACTGCCCGTGACAGCGAGAGTAACATGGGTCATGAACTGTCTCCTTTCTGGATATGGCTTAACAATTGTTCAGCAATTTCTTCCTTGGAGAAAGCTTCTGTGACAGTGTTTGCTCCTAGGAGATAGGCGTGGTGTTGCCCGCTAGAAATTTCAGTCAAATCGTTGGCTACAATTAACTCAGCTTGATTTTTTTCAAGGCTGGCTCTAGCAGTAGCCAGTAGCTCTTCTTTAGAAACGCCTACTAAGAGCTTAAAGCCGATCAATCGAATATTAGGATTCCATTCCTTGACCTTGCCGATGATTTTAGGATTTTTCTTGAGGAAAAGTACCTGATAGTCATCCGCAGATGAAATCTTACTTTCAGAATTACTTTTTTCCAGAAACTCTGTCAAATCTGAACTAGCAAGAACCTCCTCAAATCCTGCCATATACACTGGTTTATAGTCAGAAACAGCCATTGAATGAATGAGCACATCATGAGCTGGTACCAGCTCTTTCATGGCTGTCAGGAGCTGTTCTGTATTTTCGATAATCTTAATCGTTAGGTTGTCATGCGGTGCAGGTTTAACAGCTTTAGCCGTTGTCAGCAGAGTCACCGAAGCACCCTCTGCCAAACAATGCTCAGCTATCATTTTTCCAAGTTGACCTGTCGAATGATTGGTGATAGAGCGAACTTGGTCGATTTTTTCACTTGTTCCGCCAGAAGTAATCAATATGTTCATAGCCTTATTCTACAAGAAAAAATGAATTTAGTAAAATAAAATTAACTTAAGGTTCAATTTAGTCAAACTTATTTTTTTACTAGAAAAGATACATCATGCAAAAATATTTAAAGTAATTACCGAACATTATGTTGTTATTGGAGTTTAAATGTGCAGTTTTGTATCATATTTGTTATAATAGTTTTATCAAATTAGAGGAGTTCCTTAATGAAAACAGATATCGAAATTGCTCAGAGTGTTGAATTACAGCCCATTGTGGATGTAGTAAAAAAGATTGGCATTGATTATGACGACTTGGAGCTGTACGGAAAGTACAAGGCCAAGCTCAGCTTTGATAAAATTCGTGAAGTAGCGAAAAATCCTGTCGGCAAGCTGATTTTGGTAACAGCAATCAATCCAACGCCAGCAGGAGAAGGTAAGTCTACCATTACCATTGGACTAGCTGATGCGCTTAACAAGATTGGCAAGAAAACGATGATTGCGATCCGCGAACCGTCCTTGGGACCTGTGATGGGGATTAAAGGAGGGGCTGCTGGTGGTGGTCACGCGCAAGTTTTACCGATGGAAGACATCAACTTGCATTTTACTGGTGACATGCACGCCATTACGACTGCTAATAATGCTCTGTCTGCTCTTATCGACAATCATTTGCATCAGGGAAATGCTCTGGGAATCGATCAGCGTCGCATTATCTGGAAACGGGTGGTTGACCTGAATGACCGGGCCCTTCGCCATGTAACGATTGGATTAGGAAGTCCAGTTAACGGTATTCCACGCGAAGATGGTTTTGATATCACGGTGGCTTCTGAAATTATGGCGATTCTTTGCTTGGCAACGGATATTGAAGATTTGAAAAATCGCTTGGCTAACATTGTTATTGGTTATCGCTATGACCGCACGCCAGTCTACGTTCGTGATCTTGAAGTAGAAGGGGCTCTGGCTCTGGTCTTGAAAGATGCGATTAAGCCAAATCTAGTTCAGACTATTTATGGGACACCAGCCTTTGTTCATGGTGGACCGTTTGCCAATATCGCCCATGGCTGTAACTCTGTTTTGGCGACTAGCACAGCGCTGCGCTTGGCTGATTATACAGTGACTGAAGCTGGCTTCGGTGCAGACCTTGGCGCTGAGAAATTCCTCGATATCAAGACTCCGAACTTACCAACTTCGCCAGATGCAGTGGTAATTGTCGCAACACTTCGTGCTCTTAAGATGAATGGTGGCGTTGCTAAGGATGCCCTTACAGAAGAAAATGTTGAAGCAGTTCGCGCAGGTTTTGCTAACTTGAAACGCCACGTTGAGAATATCCGTAAGTTCGGTATTCCAGCAGTCGTAGCTATCAATGAATTTGTCTCTGATACAGAAGCTGAAATTGCTACGCTTAAGGAACTCTGTGCAGAAATCGGGGTACCTGTTGAGCTTGCTAGTGTCTGGGCTGATGGTGCTGAAGGCGGTGTGGCTCTAGCTGAGACTGTTGTCAAAACCATTGACGAAAAACCAGCACACTACACTCGTCTTTATGACAATGATTCAACTATCGAAGAGAAAATCGAGAAAATTGTCACTGAAATCTATCGCGGTTCAAAAGTAAACTTTGAGAAAAAAGCGCAGACTCAGATTCGTGAAATTGTCAAGAATGGCTGGGACAAGCTGCCAATCTGTATGGCCAAAACGCAGTATAGCTTTTCTGACAATCCTACAGCTCTTGGTGCACCAGAAAATTTTGAAATTACCATTCGTGAGTTGGTACCAAAACTTGGGGCAGGCTTTATCGTGGCTTTGACAGGAGATGTCATGACCATGCCAGGATTGCCAAAACGTCCTGCGGCACTCAATATGGATGTGGCAGCAGACGGTACAGCGATTGGTCTGTTCTAATTGAATTTAAGATATAAGAAGAGGTTGGACTGAACAGAGTCTGGCCTCTCTTTTTTTTAGACTTAAATTCCAGATATTTTGATATAATAAAGTCATATCCCCATCACCTAGTTTTTGCTCATAGGAGGATGAACATTGAAAAAAGGAAATCTCAAACAGGAATTAATTTCTTTGGCCTCAGGGGAATCGATAAGTGTCGTGTTGTTCTGTATCGTGTATGTTCTGTATACGAAACCAGAGACTCGATTTGCTATATCTAGTGCCGTCCTTTATTTCCCGCTGTTAATTCTTAATCTGATATTGGTTCAAGGTTCCATCTATTGGCTTAACTGTTTAAGACGAATCCAAAAGAAGAAGGCCTTGGAAACTCAACTACTTGCACCTCTTTATAAAGGATTAAAAGTGCTAGATTTTATGATGCTACTTGCATATATACCGATTTGGATCTGGTCTTTTAGAGGGAGTAGTAGCAGTAATATCATTATTGGAGTTTTACTTTGGTTGTTTTCCATCATTGAATTTGTAAATTATTTTTACTATCGCCTGTCCTACTATACAATGGGTGGCCTAGGACTGCAAGTGATGAGACCTATCAAGTTATTATTGACGGGAAAAGCAGCCAAATCACAAATTGCAAAAGAAATTTCCTTATACGAAAAAAATATGGAGCATAAATAATGAAAAAGAAATACCTATTAATAACTCTTCTAAGCATTGCCCTTTTGATCTTGACCAGTTGTCAATCCGTTGAAAATTGGTTCAAAAATGCCAAAGAGGAATGGTTGGGGTTGGAGATGACGGTTCGCACCTATGATGAGAATTCTCAACTCATCGACCAGATGTCGGGCAAGTCCTTATCCATCTCGCGTAACGAGGAGTTTGATTCAGTTGATGCGGAAGGGAAATCTAAAAAAGACTCATCTGTGCTCAAAATCACCTTGGGTAAGTATGAGATTGACCATGTGGGCTCTTCCTTGATTGCAGAAGAAAAGGGCTTGAAAGATGTCTTTGCTCAATATCAAAAGACTGCGGATGTTGAGGAGAATAGCCATGCAGTCCCTGTTTTAAATCGTATGATTTCAGCCTTTAAAAACGACTTTAACGGCAAGAAGAAGGTCATTCTGATTCGCTCTCAAAATGGCACTCCACTGGCAACTTATGCTGGGGACCGTGTCTCTCTCGATAAATCTGATGCTCCCAAAACCTCTGAGTTGCTGATTGACGGCAAGCGCCTCGTGATTTACCGCTGTGACTACACTATTTATGACCGTGAATTGCTGGAGTAAGCTATGGATGTAGAGGAATTACTTGAAAATCTGAAAGCAGTAGCTAACCCTGATGATGCGGTAGCTATGAAAGCCTATATGAAAAACAAATTTGAGTTTCTAGGAGTCAAGACTCCGGCCAGGCGGAAACTCGCAAAGACTTTTTTCAAACAGCAGACTGACTCCGTCATTGACTGGAATTTTATAAATGAAGCTTGGAATAATCCCTATCGAGAATTACAGTATGCCGCGCTAGATTATCTGGAAAGTCGCAAGAAACTATTGACTCCATCTGACTTGCCACGTTTGAAGAAACTAGCTCAAACTAAGTCTTGGTGGGATACCATTGACTTTTTGGACCGCTTGGTCGGATCTATCATTGCCCGATTTCCAGAAACCAAAGAGATTATTTTAACTTGGAGTCGTGACGAGGATATCTGGCTACGGCGCCTGGCTATTGACCATCAGTTGCTGCGAAAAGAGAAAACAGACACAGAGCTCTTGGAGAAAATTTTAGTGAATAATCTTGGTCAAACAGAATTCTTTATTAACAAGGCCATCGGCTGGGCACTGAGAGATTATTCCAAAACCAACCCAGACTGGGTCAGAGATTTTATTGAGCGGCATCAGGTAGAAATGGCTGCACTGAGTATTCGAGAGGGAAGTAAGTATCTGTGATGGTTGACCAATCTTTATGGCTTGACATTTTCTACGCTATAGCTTATGATAGATAAGTGCGATGAGTCGATATGCAGATTTTCTGCAAATTGAAGCATGGGAGGTCATAAACGCAGGAGCGGACCTTGATCAGTTGTGTGAACCTGCTGATCACACGAAAGTGCCCCTATCCCCAGTCTACGGATTGGGGATTTTTCTATGTCTCTTAGATTGGCGAGACCATTGGTCGAAGCTGATCCTAGAGACATTGATACTGAGACGGTCGACGTCGTGAGTGCTATTACTCTTGATGAAACAACTTCGCAGAAGGCAGTTGAGTCGTAGAGCAATGGATACAGTTTTGTCCATGAGGACAAAACTGTAAACTTTGCAACTACTCTTAGAGAGGCAAAACAGTTAGTCGTAGCCGAGCTTAGAGACATTGATACTGAGACGGTCGTCGTCGTGAGTGCTATTGCTCTTGATGAAACCAGTCCGCAGGACGAAGTCAAGTCTTAGAGCAGTGGATACAGTTTTGTCCGTGAGGGCAAAATCTGTAAACCCTGAAACTTCTCTTAGAAATGCAAGACAGTTATACGCGCCTGAGCTTAGAGACATTGATATTGAGGAGATCAGCATTGTGAGCGCTAAGTATTCAACAAAATAAGTCCATAATGCTTTAGAAATATTTGCATTTTTCCTTAAAAATAGTATAATACTAGAATATACAAAATTTTTAGAAAATTCAGAGGTGGATTGTATGGGATATACAGTTGCTGTAGTTGGTGCCACTGGTGCTGTTGGCGCTCAAATGATTAAAATGCTGGAAGAATCAACACTTCCAATTGATAAGATCCGTTATTTGGCTTCTGCTCGTTCAGCTGGTAAGGTTCTTCAGTTCAAGGGACAAGATGTTACCATTGAAGAAACAACAGAAACTGCCTTTGAAGGTGTAGACATCGCTCTTTTCTCAGCTGGTGGTTCTACTTCAGCAAAATATGCTCCGTATGCAGTTAAAGCTGGTGCAGTCGTAGTGGACAATACCTCATATTTCCGTCAAAATCCTGATGTGCCTCTGGTTGTTCCAGAAGTAAATGCTCATGCACTAGATCATCATAAAGGGATTATCGCCTGTCCTAACTGTTCAACAATCCAAATGATGGTGGCCTTGGAGCCTGTCCGTCAGCAATGGGGCTTGGACCGTATCATTGTTTCAACTTACCAGGCAGTCTCTGGTGCTGGTATGGGAGCGATTCTTGAAACACAACGTGAGCTTCGTGAAGTGTTGAATGATGGTGTGAATCCACGTGATTTGCATGCGGAAATCTTGCCTTCGGGTGGTGATAAGAAACATTATCCTATCGCCTTTAACGCTCTTCCACAAATCGATGTCTTTACTGACAATGATTACACTTACGAAGAGATGAAGATGACTAAGGAAACCAAGAAAATCATGGAAGATGATAGCATCGCTGTGTCTGCTACCTGTGTACGTATTCCAGTCTTGTCAGCTCACTCTGAGTCTGTTTACATCGAAACAAAAGAAGTGGCTCCAATTGAAGAAGTCAAGGCAGCCATTGCAGCTTTCCCAGGTGCTGTTCTTGAAGATGACGTAGCTCATCAAATCTATCCTCAAGCAATTAACGCAGTTGGTTCACGCGATACTTTTGTAGGTCGTATTCGTAAAGACTTGGATGCAGAAAAAGGAATCCATATGTGGGTCGTTTCAGACAACCTTCTCAAAGGTGCTGCTTGGAATTCTGTCCAAATTGCTGAAACTCTTCATGAGCGTGGTTTGGTCCGTCCGACGGAAGAAGTTGTTTTTGAATTAAAATAAACTGTCTGAAAATACGTGACAGGTCGAGGATTGAATATCTGTCATTCAATCCTCTTTTCATACAAAGAGAGGTAAGTTTATGGCATACGCAGATTTGAAGAATTGTAAAATTATCACCGCTTTCATTACGCCTTTTCATGAAGATGGCTCCATCAATTTTGAGGCCATTCCGGACTTGATTGAGCACCTTTTGGCTCATCATACAGATGGGATTTTGCTAGCTGGAACGACTGCAGAGAGTCCAACTCTGACCCACGATGAAGAGTTGGAATTATTTGCGGCTGTTCAAAAAGTTGTCAAGGGACGTGTCCCTTTGATTGCGGGTGTTGGTACCAACGAAACGCGCGACTCCATTGAATTTGTCAAAGAAGTAGATGCATTTGGTGGTTTTGCGGCTGGTTTGGCTATTGTTCCCTATTACAATAAACCGTCTCAAGAAGGCATGTATCAGCACTTCAAAGCCATTGCGGATGCTTCAAACCTGCCGATCATTATCTATAATATCCCAGGACGGGTAGTGGTTGAAATGACGCCTGAGACCATGCTGAGACTGGCAGAACATCCAAATATTATTGGCGTGAAGGAATGTACCAGTCTGGCTAATATGGCTTATTTGATCGAACATCGTCCAGAGGAGTTCTTGATTTATACGGGTGAGGATGGTGATGCCTTTCATGCTATGAATCTGGGGGCTGATGGCGTTATTTCCGTTGCTTCTCACACAAACGGTGATGAAATGTTTGAAATGCTGGATGCTATTGAGCACAATAACATCAAAAAAGCAGCTGCTATCCAACGGAAATTCATCCCTAAGGTCAATGCGCTTTTCTCTTACCCAAGCCCAGCTCCAGTCAAGGCTGTGCTTAATTACATGGGATTTGCAGCAGGTCCAACCCGCTTACCGCTTGTGCCAGCTCCTGAGGAAGATGCTAAGCGAATTATCAAGGTCGTAGTTGATGGCGACTATGAAGCGACGAAGGAGACTGTTAAAGGGGTTCTAAGACCAGATTATTGATCGGCAAATTTGCTTTAGATTTTATATAGAGTAAGTAAGGTGTGATGAAATAATATGACAGAAAAGCATAGTCAACGAATCGAAGAGTACAAGGCAAAGCGCAGTCTGGAAAAGCTTGAGGGGAAGAGAGTTTACGACAAGCCAATTATTCGAACTGGTGATAAGGCAAGTTTTTATGGTGCAGGTCTAATTTTGTTAGGGTTTGGTTTGGGGGCTCTTTATCTACTTCTTACTGTTATAACAGATTGGGATTTAAAACTTTTCTCTCTCATCTGGGAAACACTTGCTGGATTAGGGATTGTTTTCAGTCTTTTTGGAGCGTTTAAAATTGGTCGATTAGAGTTACATACTGTGTCAATGATAGCAGACAAAGAGAAGAATTTTGACATTGAAAGGGCTTTTAATCTTTATAATGTCATCCACAAACCAACGAAGAAAGTTTTGCTTCAATACGATAGTGAAGATGATAGTTTGATTTCTCTAAACGCTGGGGGTGATTTATTAGTTGAGCTCCTAAAGAAAGTTGAGGAAGAGAAATTGCCTTTTAATAAGATTAACAAAACTCTGAAATTAGAAGAAGTGTCTGAAAATCATTGGAAAATGCAATATCGTTACAAGAAACAAGACATTGTATTAGAGGAAAGTGGTATATAGTATATGTATTATTAGCTTGATCTAAAAGGATTAATATTTATAGTTGTCTGAAAAATATTTCAAAAGGATTGCAGCTGAATGGCGCCTCGAAAGTTAGATAGAATTCTAAGAAT
>CAJPQE010000072.1:0-9292 GCA_905372795.1 Streptococcus cristatus
TGAAATTAGACGTGTTTTTAAGTTTTAATGGTCAGGCCGAAGAAGCTTTTCGTTTCTATGCAGATCTTTTTCAGACAGAGATAAAGGGACTTGTCCGAGCCAGTGAGATGATGGATCCAGCAGACCTTCCTGCAGAAAAACGAGATAAGATTGCCTGGATTGCCTTAGATTCGGGAAACTTGACCCTGAATGGAGAGGATGTAGGTGTTTTTAATGAGCTATCTATTCCTAGCAATCATCAGCCCAATCAATGGTTGGTTCTGAGTCCAGATAGTAGAGAAGAAGCCGATGAGCTCTTTGCTAAGCTTGCTGAAGGTGGACGGATTCTCTATGCTCTAGAGAATCAAGCTTTTGCTAAGTTTTATGGCCGCTTGATTGACCGTTTTGGTATCGGCTGGGATGTGATGATGAAGTAGGGGAGAGCGATGGCATATAGTAAATCTTTGGCTCAACAGATTCGTACCATTTTAGCTACTGAACTTTCTCCTCGTGTTTTTGAAGAAGAGGTAGAAGAGAAGAAGATGTTTGGTGGCTTGGCTTTTATGGTCCGAGGGAAGATGACCGTTACTGTGAGTTCGAGAGGTCAAGAGCTTGTCATGGTCCGCATCGGTAAGAAAATGGAAAAGCAGGTCCTACCTAAAAATGGTACCAGTGTCACAGTGATGAAAGGCAGGCTTTATCGTGGTTATATTGATTTAGATGTCGAGGGACAAAAGGAACTGTCTTACTGGATCAAGCTAGCTTTGTCTTACAATCAGGAGCTGACGCAAAAATGAAGTGATAGAGCGTTTGGCTGCTATTGGGGAAAGATTGAATGATGTAAGTCCTGCATAAAGAATAAAGAACAGTCCGCTGGGGCTGTTTTTGATATGGAAAGACAAGCTGTTTAGTAAAGGGGCTCAGCGTTAAGTATTTTAGGATGATGATATGGCAAGCTAGTATTTTTAGAAATAAATCTAGAAAATCTCTTATAGCTCTATTTTGCTGGTTGTAGGTCTTTATTTTACACTCCTGTAGCATATGTTATAATATAACAAGATAATATAAGGAGGTTTACTTTATGAGTATTACATTTTCCATTCTAAATAAACGGGGTTTTCTAGGATTTCAGAAAGTTTTAAAAATCAGTGAATTGCTTGGATTTGTTGATGGACTTGAACCCCACCCTATACAGAAAGAGCTTGTGTACCTTGGACTAGATAAGCTTGCTCTATTGAGATGCTGGGTTCCTGCAAAGTCTGGCCGCTATATTGACTTGGAATATGATAAGACTCAACAAACTTACAATGTGCGGATTCTGACTCCTTCAACACTTGCTGATTGGTCTCAGGCCCTTACTTTGATTTCTAAGTTATCAAGTCGTTTGGGGACAAGCATCCGTGATGAACATGGTAGAGAATATAGCAGTTCAAGTGTCTGGGACTACCCTTATCAAGAGGACATAGTTTTTGGCTTGGAGGACTTTCTAAAATCAGGCTATGAGCTTGTGTATCAAGATGGTATTCGGAGAACGCTTGCCCTGAGTCCACATCTGGTGGAAGGTTTCTTGAAGGCAGATAATCCTGCTCATAGTTATAGCGATTTTTTCACCACTCGACAGTATATTGGTGCCTATGACGCTCAAAGTAAATTTTATGGAAGTGAGCAGAATGAAAAAATTTTAGGGACCTATACGCTAACTGCTGGTGTTGATACAATCCTTCCTCTCGTACCTACCCTCGCACCAGAAGATACTGAATATATTGATGAATCAAAACTTAGCTGGTGATGTAATCTGGTCGGATGTGATGATGCAGACCCGGACAATCTGGAGAAATTCTTTATTTACAAGAGAATTTCCTATTCAGATTTTTTGGACAAGCTTCCTGAAAATATGACACAATTATTTGATGCTGAGAAAGTCCTTGTTTCTGCTATGACTTTTGCCCAAATGAAAGCTCTCTTTGAAGATTGCCAGGAGCTTATTTACTAGTCTTTGTTCATGCCAAGACTGGACTCAGCCAGTTTAGCTTCCATTTATGGATGAATAATCTTTTTATGTGAAAACTCTCATTCAGATTGAATGCCCTCCGATAGCTAGATATTAATCTAGCGCTTGGGGGGCAGTTGCTTTATCCCAATCTTTTTTTGTTTTGAAATGCGCTTGAACCCATCCTTGCTATAGAGTCTGCCTATATCCTTGACTAGCTAGAAAATATGCTGGTGATAGTCAGTAGACTGCCTTTTTATGATACAATAGTAGGATAGAGTCAGTGGACATTAGCTGGCTATTTCATGTTAAAGAAAGGGACAAAACAAGTCAATGATTCTTGAAGAGTTTGACCAAAATTGCAAGGCTATCATCAATCCAGAGGATCTGATAGAGCCTATTGAAGGCTTTCCGCAGACGGCAGTGTCCTGCTTTGCTCGGGAGACCTTTGCCCGAATGTTGGCGGATTTTGACCATGAGTTGATTACGACGACATCTATGGCCAATATTGAAATTCCTATCTATCGGGTTTTTGTGGATGGGCAGGAGCTAGCTCTTTTCAATGCACCAGTTGGGGCTTCTGCTTGTGTGGCTATTCTGGAGGATTTGATTGCTTTTGGTATGAGAAAACTGGTTCTTTTTGGGACTTGTGGTGTGCTGGACGAGGATATCAAAGCAACATCCATCATTATTCCGACAGCAGCCTTGCGCGATGAGGGGACTAGCTATCATTACCAGCCGGCTAGTTCGGAGATAACGGTCAATGTCGGCTTGCAGGATTTTCTCTTGGACTTCCTTGAGCAGCGAGGGATTTCTCATAACTTGGGCAAGGTTTGGACGACCGACGGTATTTTCCGAGAGACTGCGAACAAGCTGCGCAGGCGAAAAGAGGCGGGAGCTATCTGTGTGGATATGGAATGCTCGGCTGTAGCAGCTCTGGCGGCCTTTCGTGGCGTTCAAGTTTGCCAGTTCTTTTATGCAGCGGATCATCTGTCTGAGGAGGCTTGGGATATGCGCAATCTGGCTAATCATGCGGACTTAGACGAGAAAGACAAGGTGGCCAATCTGGCGATTCAGATCGCTCTGGCCTTATAGAAAAAATGAAAAAACCAATTATTCAATTTGAAGATTTTAGTTTTCAATATCAGGCTCAGTCGGAGCCGACTTTGAAGCATATTAATCTGACCATTTATGAGGGGGAAAAGGTTCTGCTGATTGGGCCGTCTGGCTCTGGTAAGTCAACCCTGGGGCAGTGTCTTAACGGTATTATTCCCAATATTTACAAGGGACAGGCCAGTGGACAACTCTTGATTAAGGAGCAGCCAGGCTTTGACACCAGCATTTATGACAAGTCAAATCTAGTCAGCACGGTCTTGCAGGACACGGATGGTCAGTTTATCGGGCTCAGTGTGGCAGAGGATTTGGCCTTTGCCTTGGAAAATGATATGGTGGACTTGCCCTTGATGCGGGAGAAAGTCCTGCGTTGGGCCAAGCAGCTGGACTTAGAGCAGCTTTTGGATCACCGTCCTCAAGACTTGTCTGGTGGGCAGAAACAGCGGGTCAGTCTGGCGGGTGTCTTGATCGATGAGAGTCCAATTTTGCTGTTTGATGAGCCTTTGGCCAATCTCGATCCCAAGTCTGGCCAGGATACGATTGATCTGATTGATCGGATTCATAGAGAAGCTGCGACCACGACCATCATCATCGAGCATCGCTTGGAAGATGTTCTTTATCGACCTGTTGATCGAGTTGTTCTTGTCAATGATGGGCAAATCCTCTTTAATGGCGCGCCAGATGATCTGCTCAAGACGAAGCTCTTAGCGGAAAATGGGATCCGAGAACCCCTCTATATCACAGCCCTGCGGCAGCTTGGTTTTGATGTGGCAAGCGAGACTCATCTGGCTGATTTAACCAAGCTGGAACTTACAGGACTTTCGCAGAATCTGACCGACCAAAAAGCAGAGCAGGATGACAGTCGTCACGAAGCACTTTTGGAACTCGACCATGTTTCCTTTGCTTATCAGAGCGATAGACCTATTTTGCGGGATATCAGTCTGAAGATTTTCAAGGGGGAGCGGATAGCCATCGTTGGGAAAAATGGAGCTGGCAAGTCTACTCTAGCCAAGGCTCTCTGTCGTTTTATTGATACAGAAGGGGAGTATCGTTGGCAGGGACAGGATATCAAGGGAGACTCTATCAAGGAGCGGGCAGAGCGGATTGGCTATGTCCTGCAAAATCCCAATCAGATGATATCGACCACAATGATCTTTGATGAAGTAGCTCTGGGACTGCGGTTGCGTGGTTTGGCAGAGGCGGAAATTGAAGAAAGGGTTCATGCTGTTCTCAAAACTTGCGGTCTCTATGAATTCCGCAGTTGGCCGATTTCAGCCCTGTCTTTTGGTCAGAAGAAGCGGGTAACCATTGCTTCTATCTTGGTGCTAAATCCAGAGATTATTCTTTTGGATGAGCCGACAGCTGGTCAGGATCAGCGCCATTATACAGAAATGATGGACTTTCTCGATGAGCTAAACCAGCAGGGACACACGATTATTATGATTACCCATGATATGCAGCTCATGCTGGATTATTCGGATCGGGCCATCGTGGTGGTGGACGGTCAGATTTTAGCAGACCAGTCTCCTGCTCAGGTTTTGTCCAATCATGAGTTGATTGCAGCGGCCAATCTAAAGGAAACATCGATTTTTAGCTTGGCTGAGAAGCTGGGAGTGGATCCGCTAGCTCTGACTCAATTTTACATGCGAAAAAAGGAGGAAAGTCATGTTTAATCAACAGAAATTGATTGGCTACCATGCTGGAAAGACTTTTCTCCATGCTCTTTCTGGTGCCAGCAAACTGATCTTTTTTATCTTGGTTTCGGTGGCGGCCATGATGAGCTACGATACGCGCTTCCTCCTTCTTGTGGCGCTAGCTTCTCTAATTTTATTTAGAGTGTCTGAGATTCGGCTGAAAGATATTTCTTTTGTTTTGGCTTTTGCGGGAACCTTTGCAGCGCTGAATATTCTCATGGTCTATCTCTTTGCCCCTCAGTATGGGGTGGAGATTTACGGAGCCAAGAATTTGCTTTGGACAGGATGGGGAGCTTATAATCTCACGCTTCAGGAGCTCTTTTATCTCTTGAATCTTTTGCTAAAGTATTTCTCAACGATTCCCCTAGCGGTGATCTTTCTCATGACCACCCATCCCAGTCAGTTTGCTTCTAGTCTGAACCAAATCGGCCTTTCTTATAAGATTGCCTATGCGGTCAGCCTGACCCTCCGTTATATTCCAGATTTGCAGGAGGAATTTTACCTCATCAAGATGTCTCAAGAGGCGCGTGGTCAAGAATTATCCAAAAAGGCTCCCCTCAGCAAGCGGATCAAGGGCAATCTGCAAATCGTCATTCCCCTGATTTTCAGCTCGCTCGAGCGAATCAACACCATCGCGACGGCCATGGAGCTGCGTCGCTTTGGGAAAAACAAAAAGCGGACCTGGTACACCCAGCAAGCCTTCAGCAAACTAGACAAACTTGTAATCGTGGTGTCTGTCCTTCTACTAGCCCTCAGCCTTCTTCTTTTCGTTGTCAATCAAGGACGCTTTTATAATCCTTGGGCCTAGGCTAAAGGTGGAAAACGAGCCATGTTTGGATTGAGAGGATAATTGGTGCAAGAAAAAATAAATGTTAAATTTTATAAGGAGTTACTTTTTCCTGTTTTTTGTGGTCTAGGGGCTTTCGTTTTGCTCTTGGCTTTGTCACAGACAGATGAAGTCGGGGGGAGAATGACCCTAATTTTAATCATCTTGCTAATGGCGATGAGTGGTCTCTTTACTTGCCTTGCTATAGTCAATAGAGAAAAGAGTTTGCGACGCTGTCAAGAACTTTATTCTCACTTTCCAGAGCTTGAAAAGGATTTTCAATTGATTTATAGTAACTCTCGTTATGCGCGTGAAAGCTTATCTCTCTATCTTTATAAGGATGCCATCATACGGGTGGATGCTTATTTCCAATTTCTCAGGCTTTCTGACTTAGCTGATGTGACCATTAAGATTGAGGAAGTGGAACAAACGAACCATCTAAAAATTCATTATCTTTATTTGTATTACAATCCAATGAGTTCTAACAAAGATATTCGTCTGGCTTTTGGACCTTATACGGATCAAAAATATATTGACTTATTACAGTTTTTAGATGTCATGAATCAAGTTGCTCCTCGGATTCGAATCTATAATGAAGTTGTGGAAAAATAGTATGGTCTAACAAACATAAAAAATCAGGCAAATTTAACAGGCCTCCCAAAGAGTTAGATACAAAAATCTAACCTTTCGGGAGGCCTGTTAAAGTAGAATGCTTTTTGTTTGATTCAAATGGACTTTACTCGTTTTCAGTTGCCACAAAATTTTGTTGGTAATTTTGCTGCTCTTGATAGTTTGTATTACTATAGGAATCATTGCTAACGAGTTCATATTTTGTAGGCTGACAATAAAAAATAAACAGAATCAAACGGCCAAAAAGTGGGACCAAGTACAAAAAGAGAAGAGCCCAATGATAGCCACCATCTCGCAATCGTCGAACTTGAATGGCGAGAGAGGGAAGCAGAATTGCGATGTAATAGACAACCATCAGGCCAGCAAAGGCGGTAGATAAGGCTCCTCCAGTCTCAGAGTTCAAAACCGTCTCAATCAGAAGAGCAGTACAAAGTATTAGTATCATTACTAAAAAATGGCAGAGAATTGGCCACCAATATTCTGGGCGAGTTGAGCGACCGGTGAAATCCACATAGCCCTTCCAAAATTTTTTATATGCATCAATCATGTAGTAATCTCCTTAAATATTTTTTATATAGTCTACTATATTTAGCAAGAATTGGCAAGTTTTGGGGAAATAGCGATCTTTGGCCAGAACAAAATAGATGGCTAAATCAAGCTGTTTTATTATAGCCCTAGAGAAAAATTATGAACAAACTAAGAAGCTTGTTTCTCAACTGATTTGATGAATAGAGCTGTTATTTACTATTGCTATTGTTGAAAGAAACTATGGAATAAAACCTATCCTCCCTATTTATTTTAAGAGAAGAACGCCTAAAATCAATGTCAGTTCCCCTCTTTCAATCGCTAGGAAATATGATATAATGAAGTGTTATCAAAAAAGGTTTCATTAGCCTTGAAAGGATTAAAAAATGACTACAAAACAACAGTTTTATATTACGACACCTATTTATTACCCGTCTGGCAAGCTCCATATCGGGTCTGCCTATACGACCATTGCCTGTGACGTTTTGGCTCGCTATAAGCGCCTTATGGGCTATGATGTCTTCTATCTGACTGGTCTTGATGAGCATGGTCAAAAAATCCAGCAAAAAGCTGAGGAAGCTGGTATCAGTCCGCAAGCTTACGTCGATGGTATGGCAGTTGGGGTCAAGGAACTCTGGAAACTGCTGGACATTTCGTATGATAAATTTATCCGGACGACCGATGACTACCACGAAAAGGTTGTGGCTGATGTCTTTGAACGTCTCTTAGCTCAAGATGATATCTACTTGGGTGAATATTCAGGCTGGTATTCTGTATCTGATGAGGAATTCTTTACCGAAAGCCAGCTGGCTGAAGTCTTCCGTGACGAAGCTGGAAATGTAACGGGTGGAATTGCGCCATCTGGACATGAAGTGGAGTGGGTATCAGAAGAGTCTTACTTCCTCCGCCTCAGCAAGTACCAAGACCGCTTGGTAGAATTTTTCAAATCTCATCCTGACTTCATTACGCCAGACGGCCGTCTCAATGAAATGTTGAAAAACTTCATCGAGCCTGGCTTGGAAGACTTGGCCGTCTCTCGGACAACCTTTACCTGGGGTGTGCCTGTGCCATCAAATCCTAAACACGTTGTCTATGTTTGGATTGATGCCCTGCTCAACTATGCGACAGCCCTTGGCTATGGTCAGGAAGACCATGCCAACTATGATAAATTCTGGAACGGAACAGTCTTCCATATGGTGGGCAAGGACATTCTGCGTTTCCACTCTATTTACTGGCCGATCTTGCTCATGATGTTGGATATTAAGCTGCCTGACCGCCTGATTGCCCACGGCTGGTTTGTTATGAAGGATGGCAAGATGTCCAAGTCGAAAGGCAATGTGGTCTATCCTGAAATGCTGGTCGAACGCTATGGATTGGATGCCCTGCGCTATTACCTCATGCGCAGTCTTCCGGTGGGATCTGATGGGACGTTCACACCTGAGGACTATGTAGGTCGTATCAACTACGAGTTGGCCAATGACCTTGGGAATCTCCTCAATCGTACTGTTTCCATGATTAACAAGTACTTTGACGGTCAAGTGCCAGCCTATGAAGAAAATGTGACGGACTTTGATGGAGCTCTAGCTCAGGTGGCAGCTGAATCCATCGCTGACTACTACAAACACATGGATGCAGTGGACTATCCACGGGCGTTGGAAGCAGTCTGGACGCTCATTTCCCGCACTAATAAATACATCGATGAAACCGCTCCTTGGGTTCTGGCTAAGGATGAAACCAAGGTCAAAGAACTGGCAGCAGTCATGAGCCACTTGGCAGCTAGCCTTTGTGTTGTGGCGCACTTGATTGAGCCTTTCATGATGGAAACCAGCAAGGCTGTCCTCAGCCAACTTGGCTTGCCTCAAGCAGTTTCACTAGAAAACCTAGCAATTGACCAGCTCCCAGCAGGTCTGATAGTCGTAGAAAAAGGAACACCAATCTTCCCTCGTCTGGATATGGAAGAAGAAATTGCCTATATCAAGGGACAAATGGAAGGCAACAAACCTGCAGTTGAAAAAGAATGGAAGCCAGAAGAAGTGGAGCTTAAACTTAACCGTGAAGCAATCAAATTTGACGACTTTGATAAGGTAGAAATCCGTGTCGCAGAAGTCAAAGAGGTTTCTAAAGTCGAAGGCTCCGATAAGCTTCTTCAATTCCGCTTGGATGCGGGAGACGGTGAGGACCGCCAAATCCTCTCTGGTATTGCGAAATACTATCCAAACGAGCAAGAACTGGTTGGTAAGAAAGTCCAAATCGTAGCCAACCTCAAACCGCGCAAAATGATGGGACGCATCAGCCAAGGTATGATTCTCTCAGCTGAACACGGCGACCAACTGACTCTCCTAACTGTGGACGAGAAAGTCCCAAATGGAAGTTTGATTGGGTAACAAGCTTTAATAGACTGATAGGGTCTACAAAGAAAGATTTTTAGCTTTGTTCTATATAATTTTCCCCTAGCAGGAGACTGCTGGGGGATTTTTGATGTATTATTCTCTTTGGAACCGCTTGACAAAAGGTATATATATTTATATAATTTTT
>CAJPQE010000073.1:0-9225 GCA_905372795.1 Streptococcus cristatus
GGTTTTAGGAGTTATATTATGAAAATAGTAAAAATTGCATCACTTGTTTTGTTGTTGCTTTTAATTGTCCTTCTTTTTCCGCTGAATCCCTATTTATCAGCTATCCTTGCTATAACTAGTCTTGGAACAGCATTTTTAATTCGGAGGAAATAGGATAATGAAAATAGTTAAGAATTTCATAAGAAAAGTTTTGGGAGCTAAGATTTACGTTTGGATTGTGGTAGCCGTTCTCGCTATCTTTTTTGTTGTTGCAAAAACGTATAATATTATTGGGTACTTCCAAGGGAAAAATACTTCAAATGAACAGACCCAAGTCTATACTCGAATCACTCACTTAGAACAAGTTAACCAAAGTGTCTTTTTAAATGTTGGAATTCAAAAAGTTGAAACGATTGAGAAAGATAAAAAAATACCTGGTACCAATATCAGTATTCCATTATCTGTCAAGAAAGCAATCATCATTTTTAATTATACGGCTAAATTCGGAATTAAAGAAGGAGTCAAGGTTAGGAAAATCGCTGAACATGAGTACGAGCTAACTATACCTAAATATGAAGTCATAGGTGTAGAGGTCTCAGATAATCCAAAAGATCGATATAAACTCTATGATATGAGTGGACAGTTGTTAAGCGGAGCAACAGAAAATATTGATACTGGAGAGCATGTTAGTAAGGAGCTCAGCAATAAAGAACAAGAAGAATATCTTAAACAGTATAAAAATCTTATCACACAATCAGCCGAGCAATATTATAGAGCTATTGTAACTGGTATTGACCCAGAAGCTAAAGTGACCTTTAAAAATGTGAATGAATAAGCCAATCTTAAAATCTTATAATTATTTCTAATATCCAAAAATCAGGAACAGTGTTCATACTGTTCCTGATTTTTCTTGGTTAGCTAGGGTTTGACGCACCCATATTTAAGAGGGTAAAGTATCCTCTTCAGTAGTCTCAGAGTTGTTTTCTTTTGGCTTTTCAGTATTGACAAAAGGTAGCTGATTGACAAATTGAGAGATATTTTCTCGGATTTCTTTTTGGATTTCCGCAGGCTTCAGCAGGTTTATGTCGTCTTTCCAAGACTGGTAGCGCATGTCTACCAGTAGTTTGGCGAGGCGCGTCAGCATTTCCCGCTCTTGGTCTGTGAGAGCATTGGCATTTTCAAAAACAGCTAGGATTTTGTTGAAATTTTCCAGCTTGGTGAGGTCATTGATGGAGCTGATACCAGCATCTAGGATGAGACCGAAAAAGAGGTTAAAAAAGTCTTTTAGTTCCTCATCAGAAACGCTATCTACCCAGTTTTTCAGAGTTTTATCTACTTGAAGGCTGTCTGGATTGAGGTTGTCCAGTAGGACAAAAGTCTGGTCACTGATCTGCCAAGAGAAGGTATCGTGCTGGGCCAGACCGCCGATAGCTGTACTTTTGACAATCTGAGCCTGCTTGGGCGTTTCGAGCATCATTCCGACGATAGAGCCTTGCGGAATGTAGCGCTTTATCTTGTCTGAAATAGTCTGGTAGCCTTGACTGGTGATGACCGAGTGATTTAGTCCAGGAGCATCATAGCTGTAAATACTCTGAATCCGCTCTTGATACTCTGGCTCAATCTGACTAGCAGCGTAGGAAGCCAGATTGCCTCCTTTCGAGTGTCCCGTCAGGATGAACTGACCAGGCAGAGCATCCATAGCTTTTCGCAGATAATTGACCGCTGTTTTTTGAGCTGGGACCTGATCCATATAGGTCATGTGGAAGTCCTCTTTCCAGCCGATAATGGAATCATCGGTTCCGCGGAAGGTCAGGACATAACTATCGGGCTTGATTTTGAAAATCATAGCTGCAAATTGCTTTTGAACATCAGAGTCAATGTCATTGACATAGCCCATGAGCTTAATGTTTTTGAAGCGGGTTGAGCTGGCTACCTTTTCTAAAAGTTTCAGCCGATTTTTAGTCACTAACATGGACAAATCTTGAGGCACTTTTTCAGCAGCTTCAAACAAGCGGCAACTACAATCAAGGGACATCTGGTCAGACACAATCTGGTCAAAAGGCAGATAAGTTATCTCCGTCAGCATCAGCAAATCCAGTTCATTAAAGGGGGTGTCGTAGATACTGTCGTAAGCTACTTGGTCTAGGTAATCAAAAATTATTCCCATATTTATCTCCAATATTCTATCTTCTTCCAGTATAGCATAAGTGGAGCTATCTGTCAGAAAGGAAAAAATAAAAGAGTGGAGACCTGAAGATATCCTTCAGAATTTCCAGCTCTTTTAATCTAGTAAGCCTTACCGATGAGGATGGCGTAGATAAAGAATAAGGCAAAGCCAAAGAGGAAGACCAAACCAAGGATGGAAAGACCTTTTAGCCATTTGCCCAGATGTTTATTCTCGCTCGTAACGAGAAGATAGTTTAGAAGAGCAAAAAATGGAGTAGTCAGGAAGGAAGCAATCATGGCAAAACGAAGCATGAGAGCCACACTACCTTGGAAGAAGTAGATGATAACGCCACCGATAATAGCTGTAGCTGTCATCCAGATATGCAGAGTTTTTTGAGAAGTCTTCTCTTCATTGAGAAGGAGGCGTAGGGATTCAGCATTTACACGGGAATAGCCATCGATAACGGTAATAACCGTACCAAAGATACAGAGAAAGGCAATGAATGTGATCAGAATCCGTGACCAGTCGCCAAGAACAGATGCGTACATCCCAACGAATTGCTGGATGTAGGCAGCGCCAGCATCTTGAACTGGTTGACCAGTTGGATACTGGACGAGAGCCCCCATAGCGACGAAGAAGATGGCTAGAATGGCCGTACCGATATAGCCAACGTTAAAGTCAAAAAGTCCGTCCGTGACAGAGATATTGACAGATTTTCCTTTCTCAGCAGTCCAGAGGGAGTTGATGGCTGAAATCTCGATTGGAGCTGGCATCCAGCCCATGAGAGAAACGATGAAAGGTAAGGCAGCCATCTGCCAAGGTGTCTTTTCAACGAAGTCTGCTCCGTACTCAGGATGCTTGATAATTGCAACGATAACCGCAATAACAGTTGCAAAGGTTAGAGCGGACATGATCCATTTGGCAAGGCCATCTAGGAACTTGTAGCCACCAAAGAGTAGCATTGCCCAGATCAGGATGATGAGGATCAGAGACCATTGAGTAATGCTGAGTCCAAGGGCATTTGGAAAGGCGCTGGCGACAATGGCAGCACAGAGAATCCCGACCCCTGCTGTATTGACCAAGGCGGAGAATACATTTAAAACGAAGAAGATGCCTAAGTAGACTTTTCCTTTTTGGGCATAGCCTTCAACCAAGCTGTGACCAGTTTCTAAGGTGTACTCAGCACCGAAGCGAAAGAAGGGATATTTGAAGAGGTTAGCCAAGATGACCAGTCCCATCAAAGCCCAGCCATACTTGGCTCCTGCTTGAGCAGAGGAAACAATGTGAGAGCCACCAACAGCAGCAGAGGCCATGAGAATCCCAGGCCCAAGGGCTTTTAGTTTAGACTGCCAGGTAGATGTCTGAGTTTGTTCTAGCATAATAATCTCCTTATTATAAAAAATGAATTTTCAGACAATTCTGAATGTAGTGTTATTTTATCTTTTTACTCTGTCTTTGTCAACACTTCTTGAAGTATTTCTTGAAATTTTCTGAAAATATAATGAATTTCAAGCTAAAAAAGTCTCTGTGATTTAAGGGAGAATTTGATATAATAGCAGTAAGAAAAATGAGTGAGGAAATGGAATGCACAAGATTTTACTGGTCGAGGATGATGCGGTCATCCGTCAAATGATCAAAAAAATGCTGGAGCAGTGGGGCTATCAGGTTGTGGCGATTGAAGATTTTATGCAGGTTTTGACGACCTTTGTCAAGGAGGAGCCCCAGCTGGTGCTGATGGATATTGGCCTGCCCCTCTTTAACGGCTACCATTGGTGCCAAGAAATTCGGAAGATTTCGACGGTGCCGATTATGTTTCTGTCTTCGCGCGACCAGTCTATGGATATCGTCATGGCCATCAATATGGGCGCAGATGATTATGTGACCAAGCCTTTTGACAATAATGTCTTTCTGGCAAAAGTTCAAGGCCTGCTGCGGCGATCGTATGAGTTTGGAACGGATCAAAGCCTTTTGGAATATCAGGGCGTGATCTTAAATCTTAAATCCATGGATTTGGTCTATGAGGGCGAGCTTGTGACGCTGACCAAGAATGAATTTCAGATCTTGCGGGTGCTCTTTGAGCATTCTGGTAGTATCGTGGCGCGTGATGACTTGATGAAGGAGCTCTGGAACAGTGATTTCTTTATCGATGACAATACCTTGTCCGTCAATGTTGCCCGTCTGCGCAAGAAGCTGGAGGAGCACGGTCTGAAGCATTTTATTGAGACGAAAAAAGGGATAGGATACGGTTTAACCAATGGGCATGCAGGATAAATTTTTCTTTTTGAAGCATCATCTCTACTCTCGTCGCTTCATTTTGTCGCTCTTGCTGATTGTCTTTTCGATTATGGGGATGTTTGCCTTTATTTTCGAAGATGGGCGTAGTCTGCTAGAGTATCAGCTGCTCTTAGCCTTTCTCCTTGCTAGCTTTTTCTTGGGAATGGATCTGGCTAGTGCCTATAAGGAATACCGCAACCAGCTCTTCTATGCCTCAGGTCGGCCTCAGACTGCCTTAGAGGTTCTCCTTTTTGAGAAACTGGCTCTTTTGGAAATGGACAAGAAGAACCGTGCGATTGAGGAAAGGGAGAAGCTAAATGACCTGATGGACTACTATACGCTCTGGGCCCATCAGATCAAGACGCCCATTGCAGCTAGTTCATTGCTGGTCGGAGAGATTGAGGACAAGAAGGTCAAGAACCAGCTGGAGCAAGAGCTCTTTAAGATTGAGTCCTATGTCAATATCGTCTTGCAGTATCTTCGTTTGGAGAGTTTCCACGAGGATTTGGTCTTGAAAAAGGAAAATGTTGAAGATTTGGTCAAGGAGATTGTCAAGAAGTATGCGATTTTCTTTATACAAAAGGGCTTGAGCCTCAATCTGCATGATCTGGACCGAACCATCATCACAGACAGAAAATGGTTCGTTGTTATTTTGGAGCAAGTGCTGTCAAATAGTCTGAAATATACCAGTCAAGGCGGGATTGAGATTTATTTTCAGGAGGATACGCTTTATATCAAAGACAGCGGTCTGGGGATTCAGGATGCGGATTTGCTGCGCGTTTTTGAACGAGGTTTTTCGGGCTATAATGGCCGTTTGACCCAGCAGTCGTCTGGCTTGGGACTTTATCTGTCCAAGAAAATCGCAGATGAGCTGGGGCATCAGATCAGCATCACTTCGCAGGTCGGTCAGGGAACGACTGTCATGATTAGCTTTTCAGAAAAGAAAATGATATTTGAATAGGGCATTCTTACAAATTTGTAAGGTTGGCCAGTGAAATTGAAAGGTTAGGTTATGGTACCGACCTTTCTTTTTTTGTAAGATAGATGTATAAAGAAGACAAGGAGATATGAAATGAAAACAAGAGGATTCAATGCTTTCCAACTCAAGCTTTTCATGGCCTTTTTAATGGTTTTTGATCATATTGGTAAGATTCCAGGGCTTTTGCCGACGGGCTGGGACGGGATTTTTCACCTGCTGACTCGCTGTGTAGCTGCCTGGTTTGCTTTTAGCGCAGTAGAAGGCTTTCTGCATACGCGCAACCGCTTGGCCTACAATGCACGCTTGTTTATCTGGGGGGCTATTATGCAGCTGGGCAATACCATCTTGACCATGCTCTTTCATAGCAAGGGGATTCATCTTGAGAATAATATTTTTCTCAGCTTAGCCTGCGGCGTTCTGGTGCTCAATCTTGTATTTGGTCTTTCCAAAAATAGTGAAGAGATTATGGATGAGAAGCGCTATTTGCGGATTGGAGCGGCAGTCTTAATTGGTTTGGCGGGAGTCTTTTTGACAGAAGGCGGCATGACCATTATTCCTTTGATGCTGATTAGCTATATCTTCCGCAATCAGCCTGCTCTTAGAACTTTCTCTTACATGGTTCTGGCTTTTCTGCTCTTCTGTCTGAGCATTGAAATTTACCCAACCATGGGGGCCACCATTTCGATGATGCTCTACAATTCAGACTGGGCCTTTATTACCGTCTTGCCCTTCCTCCATCTCTACAATGGCGAGCGAGGCTATAATGGCAAGTGGGGCAAGTATTTCTTCTATATCTTTTACCCAGCCCATCTCTGGATCATCGCACTGATTGCTTATCTGGTGCAGAAATAAAATTATTGGCATTTAAAAATTAGTAAAATATGGAAATAAAGCTGTTTCTGTATTAAAATGGAATTATAGAAAAGGAGATCATGATGACCTTATTAGATGTACAACACGTGAAAAAGATTTATAAGACTCGCTTTCAGGGCAGCCAAGTAGAGGCGTTGAAAGACATTCACTTTACGGTAGAAAAAGGCGAATATGTCGCCATAATGGGGGAGTCAGGATCTGGTAAATCCACCTTGCTCAACATCCTAGCTATGTTGGACAAGCCGACTGAGGGCCGCGTCTTTCTCAACGGAACTGACACAGCTACCATCAAGAATAGCCAAGCTTCCAGCTTCCGCCGAGAGAAATTAGGCTTTGTCTTTCAGGACTTCAATCTGCTGGACACCCTGTCGGTCAAGGATAATATCCTCCTGCCTCTGGTGCTCTCTCGCCGTCCTATTACCGAGATGATGCAAAAGCTGGTCACGACCTGCAACGAACTGGGGATAAATAAACTCCAAGAGAAGTTTCCTTATGAAATTTCCGGTGGTCAGAAGCAACGGGTGGCCGTTGCCCGCGCTATTATCACTGAGCCTGAGATTTTGCTGGCAGATGAGCCGACGGGAGCCTTGGATTCTAAGTCCTCGGCAGCTCTATTGGATGTCTTTGACGACATCAACGACCGCGGACAAACCATTCTCATGGTGACCCACTCGACTTCGGCAGCCAGTCGGGCCAAGCGGGTACTCTTTATAAAAGACGGGATTCTCTACAATCAAATCTTCCGCGGCAACAAGACCGAGCGGCAGATGTTCCAAGAGATTTCCGATACATTGACGGTCATGGCAAGTGAGGTGGGCGACTATGTTCAAACTAACAAGTAAACTGGCCTTGTCAAATCTGGTCAAAAATCGCAGTTTGTATTATCCATTTGCTTTGGCGACGGTACTGGCAACAGCGATTTTGTATAGTTTTGTCTCACTGGCTCATAGCCCAAATATGGAGACCTCTTATGGTGGTACAGCAGCTCGCATGACCTTGCAGTTTGGTATCCATGTCATTCAGATTGCAGTGCTCATCCTCATTACTTATGCTAATAGCTTTGTCATGAAGAACCGCTCACGGGAGCTCGGTGTTTATAGCGTGCTGGGGATGGAAAAGCGTCACCTGCTAGTCATGACCTTCTTTGAACTCTGTGTCTTTTATCTGAGCACGGTCGGTCTGGGGGTCTTGTCTGGCTTAGCTTTGGACAAGATGCTTTACGCAGTCCTTTTGAAATTGATGGGAATGCCTGCCGTTATTGCCTCGACCTTCCAATGGCAGAATGTTTGGATGACTCTGGCTAGTCTGGGGGTCGCTTTTGCAGTGATTTTGTTGCTCAATTCTTTACGCCTTCTACACCATAGCTCTCTTAATCTAATGAAAGAAAAGAAAGCTGGCGAGAAGAAGGGACGCTTCCTTTGGGTGCAAACCTTGCTGGGGCTCCTGCTCATGGGTGTGGCTTATTACATGGCTTTGACCGTTACCAAACCTGTCGCTGCTATCGGCAATTTCTTTATAGCTGTAATTATGGTTATCCTAGCAACTTATCTGATTTTTAATGCAGGTTCGATTACACTATTGCAATTTCTCAAAAAGCGCAAAGGCTACTACTACAAAACGCAGAATTTCATTTCTGTTTCCAATCTCATCTCGCGGATGCGTAAAAATGCAGCAGGATTGGCAACTATCTCCATCTTGTCCACCATGCTGCTGGTGACTCTGGTTGGTACAATCAATATCTATGTTGGAGGTCAGGATTATATTACTACCTTGCATCCAAATGATTACAATGTTAGCGTCGTCCTGCCGAAATCAACCGATCAGACGGAAGCACTGTTAGACAAGGTCCAGCAAGTCGCTCAGGACACAGGCCTGAAGAAGCCAAGCTATACTACCTATCTCTATCAATCAGCCTTCATCATGAAACTGGCTGGTAATGATGTGACGGTTCCAATGCAAAGCGAGCTGGATTCGGATCCAAGTATCTTGACCAAGTCTGCTGGCACGATTACAGTTATCAATCGCCAGGATTATGAAAAAATGACAGGGAAAAAGATAGACTTGGCAGATGATGAAACTCTTGTCTATGGAAAAAATGTTTCCTTAAATAAGGATAAACCTCTCCGAGTAAATGGTAAAGACTGGAAGATCAAGCAGATTTTACCGTCGAATTTCACGCATGGGGAAATCCCTAATCCAAACGACGTGGCCATGGAGCAGGGCATCTATATGGTGGTCAATGATAGTAAAGAAGTAGGACTAAATGTTGCACACTATTACTACATTGGAGTTGCTTCAGAGACTAAGGGCAGTAAGAAATTTGTCGAGCAAGTCCAGCTGGGACTGAGGGATACTTTGGATCAGGAACAAGTCCAAGATGGTAGCTACGCAATGGCTAGTGACCGTCATAGCGCAGAAAAGAGCTATCAGGAACTTACCGGAACCTTGCTCTTCATCGGTGTCTTCCTATCCGTTATCTTCCTTCTAGGAGCTGTTCTTGTGATTTACTACAAGCAAATCTCTGAAGGCTATGAGGACCGTGATGGCTTTATTATCTTACAAAAAGTTGGTTTAGATGAAAAGCAGACTAGAAGTACCATTCGCAAGCAGATTTTGACTGTTTTCTTCCTACCTCTCATCTTTGCTTTTCTACATATAGCGGCTGTCTTTCATATGCTGCGCTTGATAGTTGCCCTATTGGGAGTGACCAATCTTCCTCTCTTAATCCAGACAACACTTGCAACTTGCGGCGTCTTCCTCCTGACCTATATTTTAGTATTCTTACTAACTTCTCGCAGTTACCGCAAGATTGTCGCCCGCTAAGAGCAAATCCCTGACCTCTGGTCGGGGATTTTTTGATGTCTGAATTTTTACCTCTCATCTCCCTCATTTTACCGCTTGTCCAAAAAGCCGAGATTTTTCAAAAAAGACTTGCTATCATAGTCTCAGAAGT
>CAJPQE010000074.1:0-9096 GCA_905372795.1 Streptococcus cristatus
TCTTTGCAAACGGTATGCTTCCAATCATCTGTTGTGGTGAGTCACTTGAAACTTACGAAGCTGGTAAAGCTGCTGAGTTTGTAGGTGCTCAAGTATCAGCTGCTTTGGCTGGATTGACAGCTGAACAAGTTGCTGCATCAGTTATCGCTTACGAGCCAATCTGGGCTATCGGTACTGGTAAATCAGCTTCACAAGACGACGCACAAAAAATGTGTAAAGTTGTTCGTGACGTTGTAGCTGCTGACTTTGGTCAAGAAGTTGCTGACAAAGTTCGCGTTCAATATGGTGGTTCAGTTAAACCTGAAAACGTTGCTTCATACATGGCTTGCCCAGACGTTGATGGTGCCCTTGTTGGTGGTGCATCACTTGAAGCTGAAAGTTTCTTAGCTCTTCTTGATTTTGTGAAATAAGAATAACAATAAATGGCTTGTCGCCTTAAAGGCGGCAAGCTTTTTAAAAGTTTGGAGATAAAAGGTGAAATCAAAGGAACTTATCTATTTAGCCAGTACAGCTATATTGCTAGCAGCAACGGCTAACGTAGTACAGGCAGAAGAAAATACGCCGACAACCACAGACCCTGAAGTAGCTAAGGCAGAACTTCAAGTAGAAAAGGATCATCAACCTCAGCAGGTAGCCTTACCAGAAGCGGTATCCACAGATCGTCAAGTCAAACAAGAAAGCTCGGTCGCAAAAGCGGAAGCTAGTCCAGTATACAAGGCACCAGAAAATCTGGCACCTGCTGCTAGTCTGGTCAAGGAGAATGTGCCAGAAAATAAAGCGAGTGAACAAGCAAAGGCAGCTGCTTCTGAAGCGATTCAGAATCCAGTAAAGGCTGAGCAGACTTCCTCAGCGATTAGCGATAGTCCAGTATCTAAAAAAGGAAGCACTTCTTTTTATAATGCGGCTTCTTCATCTGGACAAACAGCGCGTGGGAATTCACAAGCAGAAATCAAGGGCTCTACCTTTGTGGATGTGAGTAGTCATAACGGCCATATCAGCGTAGAAGACTATCGCCAATTAGCATCCAAAGGTGTCGGCGGTGTCGTTGTCAAACTGACAGAAGGAACTCACTATACTAATCCTTATGCTGAGTCGCAGGTTCGAAATGCGCAAGCAGCTGGTTTGCAAGTATCAACCTATGCCTTCTCGCATTATACAAGTGATGCAGAAGCAAGAGCAGAGGCCCGTTACTATGCTGCTTTTGCTAATAAACTGTCTTTGCCTAAAAATACAGTCATGGTCAATGACATGGAAGACCCTAAAATGCAAACGGGGATTAACCAGCATACTCAGGCTTGGGCAGATGAAATGCGCAAGCAGGGATATGCAAATCTGATGTATTACACGAGCGCTAGCTGGGTTGACCAGAACAACCTACGCCACAAAGGTTCAATCAATACATCTCTCTTTGGCCTTGATAATTTTTGGATTGCTCAGTATCCAGCACCTAAGCTAAGTGCAAATGACGCTAAAAATTTGAAGTATAATAGCAGAGCAGGAGCTTGGCAATTTACTTCTCAAGCGCAGCTGCTTTCTGGTAAGCATGTTTTCGATCAAAGTATTGACTACTCTGGTAGATTTACAGCTAGAGCTACTTTGGTTAAACAACCGCTGACAGGTAAGATTAGTATTCAAAATAATAATCCAAAAACTGGCACATTTGATGTCGTTGTTTCCGAAGTTTCCGCACCACATGGAGTTCAGGAAGTTAAACTTCCGACTTGGTCCAGTGAGCGCGGGCAAGATGATATTATTTGGTACACTGCAACGAAGCAAGCCAACGGAACTTATAAGCTGACAGTGAATGCTGCCAACCATAAAGGCTCTACGGGCGAATACAATGTTCATTTGTATTACGTTCAAGGTGACGGCAAGTTGGTTGGCGTTGGCGGTACAACGACTAAGGTTTCAGTTGCGAAACCAGAAGGTAAGTTGACTATTGCCAACAATAATCCCAAGACGGGTACATTCGATGTGATCGTGTCCGAGGTTTCTAGCCCCCAAGGCGTTCGTGAAGTCTTGCTTCCAACCTGGTCAAATGAGCAAGGTCAGGATGACATCATCTGGCACAAGGCGCAAAGACAGTCAGACGGTACATATAAATTCACCGTCCGTTCTAGCGAGCATAAGAACTCTGTCGGCGACTACAGTGTCCACTTGTACTATGTCCAAAACGACGGCAAGTTAGTCGGCGTTGGTGGTACGACGACTAAGGTATCAGTTGCGAAACCAGAAGGCAAGCTGACTATTGCCAACAACGATCCTAAGACCGGTACTTTCGATGTGATCGTGTCCGAGGTTTCTAGCCCACAAGGGGTTCGTGAAGTACTGCTTCCAACTTGGTCGCATGAACAAGGTCAGGATGACATCATCTGGCACAAGGCACAAAGACAGTCAGACGGTACATATAAATTCACCGTCCGTTCTAGCGAGCATAAGAATTCCGTTGGTGACTACAGTGTCCACTTGTACTATATCCAAAACGACGGCAAGATGGTCGGCGTTGGTGGTACAACAACCAAAGTCACTCGAGCTTCAGCTGCTAAACCAGAAGGCAAGCTGACTATTGCCAACAACAATCCTAAGACCGGTACATTCGATGTGATCGTGTCCGAGGTTTCTAGCCCACAAGGCGTTCGTGAAGTCTTGCTTCCGACTTGGTCAAATGAGCAAGGTCAGGATGATATCATCTGGCACAAGGCACAGAAACAGTCAGACGGTACTTATAAATTCACCGTCCGTTCTAGCGAGCATAAGAATTCCGTTGGTGACTACAGTGTCCACTTGTACTATATCCAAAACGACGGCAAGTTGGTCGGCGTCGGTGGTACAACGACTAAGGTCTCAGTTGCTAAGCCAGAGGGCAAGCTGACTATTGCCAACAACAATCCCAAGACCGGTACATTCGATGTGATCGTGTCCGAGGTTTCCAGCCCGCAAGGCGTTCGTGAAGTACTGCTTCCAACCTGGTCAAATGAGAATGGCCAAGATGACATCATCTGGCATAAGGCGCAGAAACAGTCAGACGGTACATATAAATTCACCGTTCGTGCTAGCGAACACAAGAATTCTGTCGGTGACTACAGTGTCCATTTGTACTATGTTCAAAATGACGGCAAGATGGTCGGCGTCGGTGGTACAACGACTAAGGTTTCAGTTGCGAAACCAGAAGGCAAGCTGACTATTGCCAACAACAATCCCAAGACCGGCACATTCGATGTGATCGTGTCCGAGGTTTCTAGCCCGCAAGGTGTTCGTGAAGTCTTGCTTCCGACTTGGTCCAATGATCAAGGTCAGGATGATATCATCTGGCACAAGGCACTAAGACAGTCAGACGGTACATATAAATTCACTGTTCGTGCTAGTGAGCATAAGAACTCTGTTGGCGACTACAGTGTCCACTTGTACTATATCCAAAATGACGGTAATATGGTCGGCGTTGGTGGTACAACGACTAAGGTTAGCCTTGCTTCAGTTGCGAAACCAGAGGGCAAGCTGACTATTGCCAACAACGATCCTAAGACCGGTACATTCGACGTGATCGTATCCGAGGTTTCTAGCCCGCAAGGTGTTCGTGAAGTCTTACTTCCAACTTGGTCAAATGAACAGGGTCAGGATGACATCATCTGGCACAAGGCACAGAAACAGTCAGACGGTACATATAAATTCACTGTTCGTGCTAGTGAGCATAAGAACTCTGTCGGCGACTATAGTGTCCACTTGTACTATGTCCAAAACGACGGCAAGTTAGTTGGCGTTGGTGGTACAACGACTAAGGTGTCCATTGCGATAGGGGAGAAACCACAGGGCAAAATCAGTATCCAAAATAAAAATAATGAAACTGGTGAATTTGATATTGTCGTTTCTGGTGTTGTAGCTCCAGAAGGGATCAAAGAAGTCTACCTTCCAACTTGGTCCAGTGAAAACGGACAAGATGATATTCAATGGTATACGGCGGAACGCCAAGCTGATGGTACTTATCGCAAGCATGTTTATGCAAGAGACCATAAAAATAGCCAAGGCGAGTACAATGTTCACTTGTATTACTTAAATAATCAAAATCAGCTGCAAGGAGCTGGCGGAGAAAAGACCTCTATCTCTGTGAACCGTCCTCAGTCAGCTAGTCAGCGAGACCGTGTTCTTGCGGCGGCAGCTGCTATGGTAGGTGTCAGGGGAGGCAGCGCTGAGCATCAGCGCTTGGTCAACGATTATAACAGTGTTAGACCGCTACCAGTCGGTTATGCTGTGAAGAATTCAGATGACTGGTGCGACATTTTCACGACAGTTATTTTCCAAAGAGAAGGCTTGAGCGATCTTATTGGTCGTGAATGTGGTGTTGAGCGCCATATTCATATCTTTAAACGTCTAGGTATCTGGAATGAAGATGGTAATTCTACCCCTAAAGCGGGCGATATCATCACCTTTAACTGGGATCAAAATAGCCAGCAAAATGATGGCTGGGCTGATCATATCGGTATTGTCGAAAAAGTTGAAAATGGTATCATTCATACGATTGAAGGTAACAGTAACGACGAAGTTAAACGCAATACTTACCGCATCGGTCATGGAAATATCCGTGGTTTTGCGACACCTCGTTATAAATAAACATACAAAAAAACCAAGGGGAACCTTGGTTTTTTAACGTCTTAGAATTTTCTTTATGAGCTGAAGCAGCTTAAACTTGAGAGGGTTAGGATAATAACGGAAAGTCCCCATTTTTCGGACGATGAAGCCGTTGAAGTTCTGTTTGAAGCGCAGAACACCGTCAGAACCGTCGAAAATTCCCATAATGCCGAGGAAATTATAAAATGGAATGCCTCTCTTGATACTTTCGGTCATAACGTATTCCTGCAGCAGGGCAGGAGCATAGAATTTGTTAAACTCAGGATAGGAGCCGCTGAAGAGATAGGTTGCTTCCTGGGGAGTGTAGATAAAGAGGCTGGCAGCTAGGACTTGATCTTGGTCACCGTACTTGTCAATCAGCTCTTGGGCTTCAACTTTGCGGGTTTCAAAGCTGTCAAACTGGCTGGAAAGCTCTCGCAGCTGGTTTTGCTTCTTTTCAGATTGAGGAGTCTTTTCCAAGTCTGCTTGCAGTTTCTGAATTTTCTGGCCCAGTTTATCTTGATCTTTTTTTAAGTTTTGGAGATAGTCCTGAAAGTTAAGACTGGCTGTCATAAAGTCAGCTTGTTGACCAAAGCTATCATAAAAATCTTGATAGTAGTCTAGTGGCTTGTCATCATATTCCCGCCTGTCAGAAGTCGCAGCTGTGATATCTTTGAAAACGCTGAGTTGGTCGCGTTCCAGTCTTTTAAGCTTGATACCAAAAGTATTAGCCTTTTTGACAGTCGCCTTGCCGTTTTTACTGAAGGACTTGAGCAGGTTTTTCTCCGTCAGACCAGCTAAATCTTTGACATAATGCCAATCAGGCTCTCCGCCTGGATAGCCTGTCTGTAGGCCGTCAAAGGCAAAGCCTAAGTCAGTCAGTTGCTGGATAAGCTCGCCTTTTTCTTCAGATGTGGGCTGGCCATTGCTGTCAAAGGTCTGATAAGTCTCGTAGGGCTTGATGATGAGCTCTAGGGCGCCTTCTTTTTTAGCGTAAGCCTGCAAAGCTTGGTAGAAAGGAGTCAGGTATTGGGCATCAGTAGAGACAGGGCCGCAGTTGATTTCCATATGGAGGCCGCCAGTCATCGGCATACTGTAGAGGACAGCTGACACAACTACCTGTCCCTGCGGGTCGGTGTAGCCGACATACTGGGTACTGAAGCCACGCTTGCTCAGCAGCTCTGCCATTTCCACGGTCTGCATAAAAGAGCGTTGGGAGCTAGCTGAGGTATGATGTATGAATTCTTCTTGGCTGAGAAGTTTAAAGGTCATAGGCTTCCTTTCTGTTAATGCTTGCTGCGCAGTTTCTTTCTGATAGTGTAGGCCAGATTGGAGAGGTGGTAGAGGGGATTAGTTGGCAGGTTAAACTCACCAGCGAATTCTTCAATGGTCGGATTGAACTTGGATTTAAAGCTGTAGAGACCGCCCCTGAGGTCGTTTTCGATTCCGCCCATATTTTGCCAATCTGCTCCGCGCTCAAAAGCGTGTCTAGCCGTTTCGTACCAAGTGATGATGGCAGGCTGATAACGACGGTATTCCTCATCCATTCCGGCATAGATATTTTCAGAGGTTTTGCCGTATTCTAAGACCAAGGTGCCAGACAGGGGAACGACAGTAGCACCTTGGCTGATTTTGTCCTGCAGAAAGTCAATTTCTTCTTGGAGGCGTTTCTGTTCTTGCTGGTTATTCTCAATCTTGCCAGGCTTGGTTTTCTCGGTAAATTTCTCTGCTTCCTTGAGTGTCTTAGTCAGCTGAGCCTGCAAGTCTTCCAATCGTGCCTTTAGATCAATAGTGGACAAGGTAACATAGGAGTGCTCAGGATAAGTGTCCAATAGTTTTTGGTAATAGTCCTTGCCACGCAGGTGGATATTTTTTCTATTTTCCGTTTTCTTCATCAGGGCTGAAAAGTCATCCAGTAATTCTGCTCCGCCAAATTGAATTTGAATGCCTTTGTTTCGGGCTGTGCGAATAGCCTGGCGAGTACTTTTAGAAAGCAACTCCTCGCTGAAGTCTTCTTTATGGATATTGGCCTGCAAGCGAGGCTGGATGGTTTCATCTAGAGACTCAGTCCGTCCAACCCAGACAGCTTCTGCTTCCTGTAACTGTTGAATCAGCTCAACAGTCTCGGTATTGTCTTGCAATTCGCCACCCATCTTGCTTTCTGCCAGAAAGAGGCTAGGGTCAAACTTGACAAAGAGCGCTTTTTTCTCCTTGGCAAATTTCTTGAGCGACGCCAAAACAAAGGTCAGCAGCTCCTTGTCACCATAGTCCATGATAGGGCCGCGCGGGATATAAAGCATGGTCATCCCCAAGGGCAGTGGTTTGATCAAGACACTGGCTGCAGCAACCAAGTGGTCGTCTTTATAGAAGCCCAAGCGTTCATTTCCCCAGTTGTCCTTGATTTGAGCCCAGGCTGCGCTCTGCAGGAGATTGGCCTGCGAATGAGCCGTGACAAAATCATCGTGTTCCTGAGCTGAAATTCCAATTTTGTAGCTAAACATTATTTTAAAACCCACTCTCTAATAGCGTGTGCTACGCCGGATTCTTCGTTCGACTTGGTGATATATTTGGCGATTTTTTTGAGTTCTTCTCTGCCGTTTTCCATGACAACAGGAGAGCCGACTGCTTCTAGCATGGCGCGGTCGTTTTCTTCATCACCGATGGCCATGGTCTGCTCCTTGGTCAAGCCAAGTTTTTCAGCCAGATGGAGGATAGCAGCTCCTTTATTGACAGTTTTTTTGACAATTTCCAGATAGAAAGGAGCTGACTTAACCAGTGTATATTTTTCAGCTAATTCTGGTGGTAGCTTAGCAATGGCCGCATCCAGAATTTCTGGCTCATCAATATACATGCACTTGACGATTTCTTTATTGACCATTTCTTCAGGTGTACGATAGAAAATAGGCATGCTGACCAGATTGGACTCGTAAACAGTGTACTTGCCGATGTTGCGATTGGCTGTATAAATGCCGTCCTTGGTGATGGCATGCATGTGAACGCCTAATTTTCGTCCGAGTAGCTCGATATCCAGATAGTTGTCATAAGACAGTGTTTCTTTGATCAATTCTTGACCTGTGACAGTATCCTGCACCAGTCCGCCGTTGAAAGTAACGACATAGTTGTCTGGCTGATTAAGCTCTAGCTCCTCGAGAAGCTTTTGAACTCCTGCAATAGGACGGCCGGTCGCAATGACAATCTTGACGCCAGCAGCTTTGGCATCCTGAACAGCGCTGAAGACTTCAGGAGTGATTTCTTTTTGGTTATTTAAAAGGGTGCCGTCAATGTCGACGGCAACTAATTTGATAGACATATTTATTCTCCGTAGGTAAATTGGTCGTTTTTGATATAGTGCATAAAGGCCTGGTTTTTTTCGCTGAAAAGTCCGGTCTCTGCCAGCATTTCCTTGGGGAAGTAGAAGCGATTATCGCCTTGTCTAGTTCCGGCTAGCGAATGAACGATAGGAGACAGGCTGGACAGTTCTGCTAAGCAGCCATCTTTTTGCAGGATTTCAATCTGGGTTCGAGGTTTTTCAACGTCAGGCCGGTAGAAATCATAAGGTAAATCAAAATTACGATGGATAGCAGTATAGTAATCAGGGTCAAAACCAACCTGTCCAACTAGGTCTCGCATGATATCCAAATGCGCTTCGTTCTCCTGGGAGAAGACGATAGACTTAAAGACCTTGCGGTTGATAAATCGCTGAGCCAAGTCAGATAAAATCTTGTCCGGACTCGTCATCCAAACTTGGAAATAGGTATTCATAACACCATCATCCAAGGCCAGATAATCCTGCAGGGTCACTCTGTTTTCAAAGAATGGAATGAGATTGGGCGATGACAGCGCAAAATAATCCTTCTGAGCCGGATAGAGGAACTTAGCCCGCTTGAGCAGATTTTGCAGCAAAACTTCCATAGCCCTGCTGGCCGGGTGGAAATAAACCTGCATGTACATCTGGTAGCGGCTGACTACGTAATCTTCTACCGCATGCATGCCATTGCGCTTGAAGGCGATGCCATTTTCTACTGGACAAATCACTCGTAAAATTCTGGTTAGGTCAAATTGCCCATAGGAAGCACCAGTAAAGAAGGAATCCCGCAAGAGATAATCCATCCGATCCACATCAATTTGGCTGGAAATCAGCTGGACCACCTGCTTATTGGGATAGGTATGGTTAATAACACTAGCCACCTTTTCAGGGAAATCCGGCGAAACCTGCACCAAGACCTGATGAATCTCTGTCTCTGGGCTGGTAATGATTTGCCGCGTAATGTCCTCATGATCGGTATCAAAGAGGCGTTCAAAAGTATGTGAATAAGCGCCATGTCCCAAGTCATGCAGGAGAGCGGCTGTCATGGTTAGCAGGCTTTCGTGACTATCCCAGACATCGCTATATTTTTCATTGAAAATCTTGGTGATGCGTCGAGCAATCTCGTAAGCTCCCAGGCAATGCGAAAAACGGCTGTGCTCCCCGCCGTGGAAAGTATAGCCGGAAGT
>CAJPQE010000075.1:0-9028 GCA_905372795.1 Streptococcus cristatus
TGCTTTAAAAAGAAAAAAGACAGGCTAGCATTTGTACCCTGTCTCTTGTTTGGTGTGGTGGTGATTATTTCTTATAAGCTGCTGCTTCTTGGATAAAGGCTGCTATACTGGCGTCCTTTTCATGAAGAGCTTTGACAATCTTAGATCCGACAATGACTCCGTCTGAGACCTGATTGAAGCGGTCAACATCCTCTAAAGTCGAAACACCAAAACCCGTCAGCACTGGAATCTCAGCAATATCATGGAGCTTGTTCAAATGCTGGTCCAAATCATTGCGGTAGCTTCCGCTCTTACCTGTCACACCGTTGATGGCTACAGCGTAAATAAAACCTTCTGCATCCTTAATCAACTCCTGCTGACGTTCTAGTCCAGTAGTCAGGCTCACTAAAGGAATTAGAGCAATATCCGAATCTTCCAGCAGAGGCAGGATAAAGTCCCTGTGCTCGTAGGGCAGATCCGGAATAATCAATCCTTTAACCGGTGTCCTAGCCAAGTCCTTGACGAAATCTTTGAGACCGTATTGGAAAATAGGATTGAAGTAAGTCATGATAATGAGAGGCAGCTGGGTGTCCAGATTCTGCAAGCTTGCAACTAAAGACTTGGCCGAAGTATGGTGACCCAGACTTCTCAGACCAGCTTCTTCAATCACTGGCCCATCTGCAACAGGATCTGAAAATGGCAGACCGATTTCAATGGCTGACACGCCCAAGTTTTCCAAAAATGAGATGGTTTCTGCTAATCCTGCTAAACCTTTCTCGTGATCACCAGCCATGATATAAGGAAGGAAAATTCCCTTGCCTACTTTTTTGATGGCTTCTAAATGCTGAGTGAGTGTTTTAGTCATGGGCACCTCCTTTTTGAGCCGCTTCTTTTTCCAAGCGTTCCTTTACCTGAACGACATCCTTGTCACCACGGCCGGATAGGCAGACAATCATTGATTTATCTGGTCCCAACTCCTTAGCCAGCTTAACTGCGTAAGCAATAGCGTGGCTAGACTCTAGAGCAGGGATAATTCCTTCAATGCGAGACAGGAGCTGGAAGGCTTCCAAGGCTTCTTCATCTGTGACTGGCACATAAGTGGCGCGTTTGATAGCATTAAAATGAGAATGTTCAGGACCGATGCCCGGATAGTCTAGCCCGGCAGAGATAGAGAAAGCTTCCAGAATCTGGCCTTGCTCATCCTGCAAGACATCCATCAAGGCACCGTGCAAAACACCCGGCCGTCCTTTAGTTAAGGTCGCAGCATGTTCATCCGTATCTACGCCCCGCCCAGCTGCTTCTGTTCCATACATAGCAACTGAGCTATCATCTACAAAGGGATAAAAGAGCCCAATAGCATTGGAACCACCGCCGACACAAGCCACTAAAGCATCTGGCAAGGAACCTGCATTTTGCTCAGCAAATTGGCGCTTGGCCTCACGCCCAATCACACTCTGATAGTCGCGGACAATCTCTGGGAAAGGATGGGGGCCCAAGGCTGAGCCCATAATATAGTGAGTATCATCAACCTGTGCCACCCAAGCTCGCAAGGCAGCGTTGACTGCATCCTTGAGGACTCGAGATCCATCGGTCACAGACTCCACTTTGGCTCCAAGAAGTTCCATCCGAAAGACATTAAGGGCTTGGCGCTTGACATCTTCTTCGCCCATGTAGATAGTACAGTCCATGTTGAAAAGGGCTGCAGCTGTGGCTGTAGCTACTCCGTGCTGACCCGCACCAGTCTCTGCAATGATTTTCTTCTTGCCCATTCGTTTGGCTAATAGGACCTGGCCTAGGGCATTATTGATTTTGTGGGCCCCAGTATGGTTGAGGTCTTCCCTCTTCAGATAAATCTTAGCACCGCCAGCATAGGCTGTCAGATTTTTAGCAAAATAGAGAGGATTCTCCCGCCCTACATACTGCTTCAGCAACTCGTCCAGCTCAGCCTGAAAGGCTGGGTCTTTTTTACTCTCACGGTAGGCTTTATCCAGCTCCAAAACCGCTGTCATCAGCGTTTCGGGAACAAAGCGCCCGCCAAACTCACCGTAAAATCCTTCTTGATTAGGTTGATTATATGCCATCTTTCACTCTTTCTATAAATTCTTTTATCTTTTCCAAGTCCTTCTGACCGTCAGTCTCGACCCCGCTTGAGACATCAACTGCGTAAGGGGCAAAGTGCTGAATCGCTTCTCGGACATTTTCTACATTCAAACCACCGGCGATAAAGAAGGGCTGCTGGATTTGATTCTTGTCAAAAGCTTGCCAGTCAAAGGTCTGACCACTACCGGCAAGAGGGGCATCAAAGAGCAGGTAGTCCGCTTGTTGACTGACATCTTTTAACGCTCCCTTGACCTGATGAGCTCGAATAACCGGCCGGCCAATCTGAGTCAGAAGCTCTTCATCAAAATCACCATGAAGCTGCACCAAATCCAGATTTGCCACTGAAATAGTTTCCTGTAGCTCTGCCAAGCTCGGAGAGACGAAAACTCCTACCTTTCGGACAGCAGGCGGCACCAAGGCAGCTAGATTCTGAGCTTGCTCCAAACTGACCCTCCGACGACTCTCAGCAAAGACAAATCCAATGTAATCTGCACCAGCCTGGCATGCTGTTTCCACAGCGCTAGCCGTTGATAAGCCACAAATCTTAACCTTTGTCAATTTTCAGCTCCTTAATTTTTTCTGCCACATCCTCTGCCTGCATCAGGGCTGTTCCGACTAGAACCGCATGGAAATAAGGAGCTACCAGCTCAGCATCTTCCTTGCTGAAAATAGCGGACTCAGATACGTAAACCCTGTCATCTTTGAAATGGGCAGACAGCTGGAGACTTGTATTGATATCTGTCTCAAAAGTGACTAGATTGCGGTTATTGACACCGATAATCCGAGCTCCTATTCTATGGGCAGTTTCCAGCTCCGCCAGATTATGGGTTTCGACCAGAACTTCCAAGCCTAACCCCGTCGCAAAATCATAGAGTTCTTGCAGCCGCTTTTCAGACAAGGCAGCCACAATCAGAAGAATAACTGTCGCTCCAGCATTGCGGGCGCGAACAATCTGCTTTTCATCAATGATAAAATCCTTATTGAGGGTCGGAATCGTCACTTGACTAGAAATCTTTCTCAGGTAATCCAGATGTCCTTTGAAGAAAATCTCGTCTGTCAGGACCGAAATCATGGCTGCACCGCATCGTTCATAGGTGCGAGCCTGCTCTACAATATCCACACCGAGATTAATATCTCCCAGACTGGGGCTAGCTTTTTTAACCTCAGCAATCAGCTGCAGCTCTTGAGGATGGCTTTTGAGATACTCATAGAGGGAATAGGTCGAGCGCAGTGGTTGCAGCTCTTCATAGGACATAGCTGCGACTTCCTGCTCTTTTTGCTTTAGAATGGTCGGGAGAAATTCTTTGCTCATTTCTGATACTCCTGTAGTTGCTTGAGTTTTTCATAGGCTGCGCCACTAGCGATCACTTGGCGGGCCAAAGCTATTCCTTCTTCTATGCTGTCTGATTTCCCATTAGCAAAGAAGCCTAGACCTGCGTTCAGAACTGTCATTTCCAGATAGGGGCTGGCTTGATTTTGCAGGACAGATAGCAGAATTTCTGCATTTTCTTTGGCATTACCTCCACGAATTGCTTCAAGAGGGATTTCTTCCATGCCAATATCTGACGGTAGAAAGCTATGCAGGCTGATCTCCCCATCTGCTAGCAAAGCGTACTGGGTACGACCATGAAGACCGGCCTCATCCAGACCATCTGGCCCCGACACGACCACTGCACGCTTGCGGCCCATATTTTTCAAAACTTCTGCCGTGCTCTCCAGCATATCTGGCCGACTGGTGCCCAAAAGCTGGGTTTCTAGAACCATCGGATGGATGAGCGGCCCTGTCAAGTTCATGATAGTGGGAACACCTAGACTGAGACGAGCTGGCATGATATATTTCATAGCTGGATGAAGGTTTTTAGCAAAAAGAAAGACTATCCCCGTCTGATCAAAGACCTTACCCAAGCTGGCTGTATCCATGTTTAGGTTAATCCCCAAAGCTTCTAAAACATCAGCCGATCCCGATTTAGAAGTAATAGAGCGATTGCCGTGCTTAGCCATCTTGATCCCACCACCTGCTAATACGAAAGCCGCTGTGGTCGAAACATTGAAACTAAATGATCTGTCACCACCAGTTCCACAATTGTCCATGGCTGTGCGAATTTTTGTAGGGATCTGCGGAGTGTGGCCTCGCATAGCCTGAGCCAAAGCTGTCCGTTCCTCTACCGTTTCCCCTTTCATCTTGAGAGCCAGCAAAAAGGCTGCAATTTGTGTTTCCGTTACTCTTCTAGTAACGATGCGCTCTAGCACATCTGACACTTCGGAGCTGCTTAAATCCTTAAAATCTGCTAGTTTTGCAATAATTTCTTTCATAATTCTTCCCCTATTTGACTAAGTCGATGAAATTTTTGATGGACGACAAGCCATCCGGCGTGCCAATACTTTCTGGATGATACTGAAATCCATAAATGGGCAGGCTCTTGTGCTGGATGCCCATGATCGAGTTATCATCAACTGCCCGAGCTGTCACTTCAAAGTCCTCTGGCATCTCCTCAATCAAAATCGAATGATAGCGCATGACCGGCTGCCCATCTTCAATCCCCTGATAGATAGGTGATTTCCCCTCAAAGCGCAGAATACTTTGCTTGCCGTGCATGACTTTGGGAGCCAATCCTAGCTTTCCGCCAAATACTTCTGCAATGGCTTGGTGCCCCAAGCAAATTCCCAAAATCGGCTTCTTACCAGCAAAATCGCGGATAAGTTCTTCCATCCGTCCTGCATCTGCTGGCCAGCCTGGACCCGGAGACAGCACCAAAGCATCAGCTGCTTCTGCCGCTTGATAAAGACCTGCATCATCATTTCGCAAGACCTTGACTTCTGCGAAATTGCCGATATACTGGGCTAGATTGTAAGTAAAAGAATCATAATTATCAATTAGTAAAATCATTGCATTTCTCCTATCTTGGTCATTGATTTGGCCTTGTTGATGGTTTCTTGGTATTCATTAGTAGGGATTGAATCATAAACAATACCCGCTCCAGCTTGAACGTAAGCTCTGCCGTTTTTCAAAATCATAGTTCGGATAGCAATGGCAAAATCCATATCCCCTGTCGCAGACAGATAGCCAATAGCCCCCGAATAAACGCCACGTTTTTCCTGCTCCAACTCATAAATTCGCTTCATGGCTCGAATCTTAGGCGCACCCGAGACGGTGCCGGCCGGCAAGGTGGACTTGAGCGCATCCATAGCCGTCAGTTGAGGCAAAAGCTGACCACGAACCACGCTGGTCAGATGCATGACATAGCGGAAATACTCCACTTCCATGTACTTACTGACTTCCACGCTGTTATTCTGGGCAATTTTACCGATATCATTACGCCCCAAATCAACTAACATGCGGTGTTCCGCCACTTCCTTCTCGTCAGCCAGCAGCTCCTTCGCCAAGGCTTTATCTTCTCTTTCATCCTTCCCGCGCGGTCTGGTTCCAGCAATAGGATTGGTCGTAACCTGACCTTGCTTGACAGACACCAGACTTTCCGGGCTGGCTCCGATAATCTGATAATCCCCGAAGTCATAAAAGTAGAGATAGTTGGAAGGATTGGTCACGCGCAGATTGCGATAGTAATCCAGTGGCCTACCAGAATACTCTGCTGAAAAACGCTGACTAAGTACACATTGGAACATGTCGCCCTGCCGAATCAAGCTACGCGCTTCTTCCACCATTTTTTCAAAAGCTGTCTGCTCGATATGACTCTGGAAGTTCAAACTGGACAGTTCCAGCGGTGAAAATTCATCTGCCGCTGGCTGCGCCAGCTCAGTCATGATACGCTCCAGACTAGCAGCCAAATCAGCTTCGCTTCTATCACTGTAGAGTGCCTCCTCAAGGATATAGACCTTGTCTTTTTTATGGTCAAAAACCATGTAACTCTCATAGACGAAAAAGTACATATCCGGCGTCCCAATCACATCAGCTGGAATCTGGCCAATCTCCTCATAGAGGGAAATCATATCATAACCGACAAAACCGATGGCTCCACCGCCAAAAGGCAGGTCTGAATTATGATCTTTTTTTACTGCCAACTCATGCAGATAGTCCAATGGATCTGCCTCAATTACTTGCCCATTCTTTGTTAGCTGGCCATTTTCATAGCGAACTTCAAAGACTGGATTATAAGCTAGGATAGAAAAGCGGGCTGTCTCGCTATCTCTCGGAATACTTTCCAAAATCACCTTGTGGTCGCCCTGAATCCGCATATAAGCCAGAATCGGCGATAAAATATCAGCTGGTAAAATCTTTTGCATAATTTTTCTTTCTATTTATTTAGAAGCGTTTAAGGAGGAGCAATTTGCTAGCTATGATCGTATTTCACAAGAGCAGATAGCACCTGTCCACTGTCATAACTTGCCCCAGAACTACAGAAAAACGCCCGCACAGTTCATCCTGTGAGGGCGTGTCATCGCGGTGCCACCTCAGTTATGGAGTTTTCAGGCTCCACATCTCATTTACTTATTTACAGTCATTTAGATCCCTTTTAGTAGAAGGCAGCATACTGGTTTACAGCAAAGTAGGCTAACAAAGTAATAAAAGATCAACTAAAGGACAAAATATTGTCTCCAGCAGCCCATTTCATAACTTCTCCTGCCTGTTCTCAGCAACCACAGACTCTCTGAAAGGAGGGATGTTACTACTCTTCTGCTGGGTATTTTATTTTCGTTTTTCTAGATAGTCGGCAATAGCTGCCACATCCTTATCACCACGACCAGATACATTGATAATGATGATTTGGTCAGATGACAGTTGCGGAGCTCGCTTGATAGCTTCAGCAATGGCATGAGAACTTTCGATGGCCGGCAAAATACCTTCCTTTTGTGTCAAGAGAAGCAAGGCATCCACAGCTTCATCATCTGTCGCTGCTACGTATTCTACTCGACCAGAATCTTTAAAGAAAGCATGTTCAGGACCAACTCCCGGATAGTCCAAGCCTGCTGAAATGGAGTAAACCGGCGCCACCTGACCATCTTCAGAAAAGACAGCGTAGGTCTTCATACCGTCCACTACTCCGACACTTCCCTTGGTCATGGTTGCCGCATGCTGGTCTGTATCAAGACCCCGTCCAGCTGCTTCAACACCAACCAGCTTGACTTCTTCATCCGCCACATACTGGGAGAAGGCACCGATAGCATTGGATCCACCGCCTACACAGGCAATGACATAGTCCGGCAAGCGACCTTCCTTGTCCAAAATCTGACGGCGAGATTCTTCACTGATCACCTTTTGGAACTCATGGACAATCGTCGGATAGGGGTGAGGACCGACAGCTGAGCCCAAGACATAGAAGGCTTCCAAATCGTTCATCCAAGCTCCAAAGGCTGCATCCACTGCATCCTTGAGGGTTTTGGTTCCTGTTTCCACAGCGTGAACAGTCGCTCCCATCATTTCCATGCGGAAGACATTGAGGCGTTGACGTTCTACATCTTCTGCTCCCATGTAGACATCGCACTTCATACCAAACTTAGCTGCGGCTGCCGCAGTTGCCACACCATGCTGGCCAGCTCCAGTTTCAGCAATGACCCGGGTCTTGCCCATGCGCTTAGCCAGAAGAATCTGCCCCAAAACATTATTGAGCTTGTGAGAGCCCAGATGATTGAGATCTTCCCGCTTCAGATAAATCTTCGCTCCGCCCAGGTGCTGGGTCAGGCTTTCTGCAAAGTAGAGCGGAGTTTCCCGGCCTGAATAATCCTCCAAATAATGCCGGTATTCATTCAAAAATTCTGGATCATCCTTATACTTCTCAAAAGTAGCTTCCAATTCATCCAGCAAGGCTTGGATAGGCTCCGGTACAAAGGAGCCGCCGAATTGTCCAAAATATCCTTTAGTTTCTGTCATCTTGATTTCCTCATTTCTTTATTTTCAAACAAAACAAAAGCCCACACACAGAAAAAATCTGTGTGAGGGCGTAAAATCGCGGTGCCACCTCAATTATGGAGTCAGTATAGACTGCCTCCATATCTCTGTCTTGTCTAACAACAAGCTGCACTGTAAGGTGTGCTCACCGAATTTTTATTGTTTCAAATTCATTTTTTTGCATCAGCCCACTTCATAATCTTCCACTGCCTGTTTCCACCAACCACAGGCTCCCTGAAAGTAGAAAAAATTATTACTTTTCTGATGATTTATTTCATTATAGGCCTTTCCTTTTTTCTTGTCAAGAAAAAATTTAATTTTTTATTCTAAATCCGAACTTTTCCTTGGCTAATTCCTCTTGAAAGCGTCATCTTGACGATTTTTCCAGATTTTCTGACCAAGCTGAAATGCCCGCCAAGCCAGATAACCACCCAAAGTATTGGTCCAGAGGTCATCAATCTCAAAGACTCGATTGGCATTGATAAGAAGGTCCAGCAGAATCTGAGTCACTTCGATAGACAGACTCATCCCAAAGCTCAGCCAGACAACCTTTTTTGTCTTCCGCAATTTCGGAAAGAGCCAAAGCAATTGGAAGATTAAGGGCGACAGCAAGAAGATATTGGCTAGATTTTGGATAAAGACCTTGACCAGCTGGATCCAAGAAGTAATCTCGCCAATGTTAACAAAGGAATTAAAAGGGATTAACAAAACCACTATTCGACCAAAGTACTGGATACCTGGCGTCTCCATTCCCGGCTCTGGAACCTGAGGAATAAAGCACAGGATGCAAAGCATCAAGAAATAGAGTCCGCATCCTCCTACCAGCAATTTCCGCCCCTTAGCTGTCAGCTCACCGTCTGAAGTCAGATAAATTTTAAGGCTGAACATTTTCAACCAATGCTTTCTCACGATCTCGCTTCATAGTATTGGAACGCAGCTGGCCGCAGGCTGCATCAATATCTGTACCATGCTCCTGACGAACCACGCAGTTGACGCCGTTTTTCTTGAGGGTGTCATAGAAGGCCATCACACGCTCTTTGGGACTGCGGCTGTATTGGTCGTGCTCGCTAACGGGGTTGTAAGGAATGAGATTGACATAAGACA
>CAJPQE010000076.1:0-8957 GCA_905372795.1 Streptococcus cristatus
AATAATGAGGTAACGATATGAATAAAACAGAATTACTGTTACAAAGACTAGATGATATTGGTCAGTCTCTAAAAGATTCTAGACAAGCACTAGCTTTGCTGGCACTTGGTTCTTGCGGAGCAGAAAGAGAACGATTGGATCAGTACTCAGATTTGGACTTCTTTGTTATAGTAAAAGATGGCTACAAGCATGCCTATATCCAGGACCTAACCTGGTTAAGTAAGCTAGAACCAATTGCATTTCACTACCAAAATACAGTGGACGGACATAAAGTTCTATTTGAAGATGATGTTTTTTGTGAATTTGCTGTCTTTGAAGCTCATGAACTAGTAAACATTCCCTTCGCTGAAGGCATGATTATCTGGAAGGAGGTCGGTTTTGATGAAACAATCTGCCAGCCACAAAGATTGCCATCAAAAGAAAATAGAGACCGTGAATGGCTGTTGGGAGAAATTTTATGCAATCTATATATAGGACTAGGTCGCTATCAACGAGGCGAAAAATTGGCTGCTTATGATTTCATCCAAAACAGATCCGTCAAGCTTTGGACCGAACTAATCAATTTGGAAAAAACTTCTAAATCTAATTTTATAGATATTTTTAACAGCAACAGACGATTTGAAAAAGGTTATCCAAACGAAGCCAAACAATTACCCTACTTTTTGCAAGGTTACGAACGAATCTCTGAATCTGCTCAGGCACTCCTAGAATATCTTGATAAACACTATCCTATTAACGTATTTATAAAAGAAAAAATTCGTAATTTATTATAAAAGAGACTTTCCAAAAAATGACCTAAATCCCAACAGTTAGATATCTTTGTCAACTGTAGTGGATTAATGAAATTTTAAAATCTGTAGAGGATAATTGATGTCCTCTCCTTTTTTATGTTCAGAGTGAGAAAGATTCATTTCTTAAAGTTGCCAAAGTTAAAAAATCCAAAGGTTGGTATTTGATTGGTTTAATTAGAGCCTAAAAAGCGCCTTTGAGGTTACTTTTTTAGTTGAGCTTAGAGTATATTTTGGTTATTGGACTGCTGGGTACAGTATGATATAATAAATCTACTACAGTTACAGAAAGGACTTCAACCTTGTCATACAAATTTCTACTTTTCGACCTAGATCATACGTTGCTGGATTTTGATACGGCAGAAGACATCGCCCTGACTCATTTTTTGAAGGAGCAGGGCGTAACAGAGATTCAGACCTACAAAGACTATTATATTCCCATGAACAAGGGGCTTTGGCGGGAACTGGAGCAGGGCAAAATCACCAAGCCAGAGCTGGTCAATACGCGCTTTTCTCGTCTTTTTGCTCATTTTGGCATTGAGAAGGATGGCGCCGAGTTAGCACTTCTCTATCAGCAGCATATTGCTCAGCAAGGACAAACCTACGCTGGTGCTAGTGAGCTTTTGGACAGTCTGACAGCAGCTGATTATGAGATTTACGGAGCCACCAACGGTATCACGGCTATTCAGACCGGTCGCATGGCTCATTCTGATATTGCGCCCTATTTTAATCATGTTTTCATCTCGGAGCAGATGGGGACTCAGAAGCCTGAAGCTTTGTTTTATGAAAAAATAGCAGAGCAGATACCAGGTTTTGACCTGTCTCAGACTTTGATGATTGGAGACTCATTGACCGCAGATATTGCTGGCGCTAATAATGCAGGACTGGACTCTATCTGGTACAATCCCAAAAAGCTGATTAACACTAGCAGTGCGCAGCCGACTTATACGGTATCCTCCTATGAAGAAATTAAAAAATTGCTGCTTTGAAAAATTTTTTAAGTCTGTCAAGAAAAAAACTTGACAGCTGTTTTTAATCTGCTATAATAGAACATGTGCTAAATAGCTTAGCTATTTCACCGAAATAAAAAATAAGAAAAGAGAGACATTTTAAAAATGGCAGTAAAAATCCGTTTGACTCGTATGGGTTCTAAGAAAAAACCTTTCTACCGTATCAACGTTGCAGACTCACGTTCACCTCGTGACGGACGTTTCATCGAAACAGTTGGAACTTACAACCCACTTGTTGCTGAAAACCAAGTAACTTTGAAAGAAGACCGCGTTCTTGCATGGTTGGCTGATGGAGCTCAACCTTCAGATACAGTTCGCAACATCCTTTCAAAAGCTGGTGTTTTGAAGAAATTCCACGATTCAAAATACTCTAAATAATAGAAGTGCAGGTTGATATATGGACACGATTGAAAATCTCATTATTGCGATAGTGAAACCTTTGATTTCACAGCCAGATGCCTTAACTATCAAGATTGAAGATACACCTGAGTTTTTAGAGTATCATCTTGATCTTGATCCAAGCGATGTTGGACGTGTGATCGGTCGTAAAGGTCGTACTATCTCCGCTATAAGGACGATTGTTTACTCTGTCCCAACCGAGTACAAAAAAGTTCGCATCGTCATTGATGAGAAATAAGAAGCAGCGGGGCCATGTGTCCCGTTTTTCTATGGCCCTTAATGAAACAAGCCGTTAGGCGCAGTTGAATTTAGGGCCATTGATGCAGTTCGAGCTCCGCGAGAACTACGTTCCTCATTATCCTTAATGAAACAATCCGTTAGGCGTAGTTGAATTTAGGGCCATTGATGCAGTTCGAGCTCTGCGAGAACTACGTTCCTTATTATCCTTAATGAAACAATCCGTTAGGCGTAGTTGAATTTAGGGCCATTGATGCAGTTCGAGTTTCGCGAGAAGCAAGTATCTCAGTTAAGACAAACGCAAAATCTACACTCGAATTTAAATAAATTCGAAACGGGAGGACATATGAATCCAGAAGAGTATGCTTGGAACGTTCATGAGCGCAAGTGTTATGAGAATGATCAAGTGATTTTACCGAGCCCTTACAAGCTGAGAATTCTAGATGATGGTGAGAAGAGATTGGAATTGGAGCTTGTTTTGGAGCAGCTTCCTCAGGGGCAACTGGCTCGATGGGCTATGAAAATGGCATCAAGCTTTATACCGCTGATAGATACGGAAGATGAGTTTGAAAAGCAGAAGATTTTGACTCAGGTAAGAGCGGTTTTTCAGGCTCGACTTGATGGGAGGGCATCTGCCTATGAACTAAGGAAGGCTGGTTTCTTAGCTAACAAACTGTCTCAGCAAGCTCAATCACAAGTCGGTAAATATGCTGCGCGTGTCTTTGCCCAAGCAGTTGCGACGGCTCATATGAGGGGACATGCTATCGTCGCAGCGGATTATGCCATCAAAGTCAGAAACTTGCAGAGTCCAGATGATTTGCAGCGGGCTGTCAAGGAAAGAGAAAGACAGATAGAGATGGCCTCTGCTTTTATTAGATCAGGAAAGGAAACTTTATGAAGCATTTATTTTCACGCTTGTCACCAGCGCAAAAGATTATCTTGTCTTTTCTTCTGGTGATATTCTGTGGCTCCTTGCTACTCAGTCTGCCTTGGGTGCAGACGGCTAGTTCCCAAGCGGGCTATCTGGATCACCTTTTTACAGCTGTCTCGATGGTCTGTGTGACAGGACTTTTTACTCGATCGGTTGTAGATACATACAATGTCTGGGGGCAGCTCCTTTGCATGCTGCTGATTCAGATTGGTGGTTTGGGAATCCTGACCTTTATCGGATTTTTCACCATGGAAAGTCGGAAAAAGCTCAGTCTCAAGGATCGCCGCATTCTGCGGGATAGTTTTAGTTATGGGCACAATCGTACCTTGGGTCAATTTGTCCGTTCGATTTTTATCACGACTTTTACTATCGAAGGACTGGGCGCTCTCCTTCTTATGATTCGCTTCATTCCTAAGTTTGGCTTGGGGAAAGGGATTTTTAATTCTATCTTTTTAGCTGTTTCTGCATTTTGTAATGCAGGATTTGATAATTTTGGCAATGATAGCCTACTAGGCTTGCAGACAGATGTTTTGGTTAATATCACCTTGGCTCTCCTCATCATCACCGGGGGACTTGGCTTTATGGTCTGGTTTGACTTGGCTACCAAATTAGGAGGAAAACAGAAGGGGCTGCACTTCCATACCAAGGTAGTCTTGCTGCTAACTGCTGGTCTCCTCGTCTTTGGGACGGTCACGAGTCTCTGGACGGAGTATAATAATCCTGGAACGATTGGCAATCTTTCCTTTGGCAATAAGCTACTGGTCAGCTTTTTCCAGACAGTCAGCATGAGGACAGCTGGCTTTGCTTCCATTGACTATACGGCTGCTCGTCCAGTAACCCTGTTTATCTATCTGCTCCAGATGTTTCTAGGAGGGGCTCCGGGTGGTACAGCAGGTGGTCTGAAAATTACGACCTTCTTAGTTCTTTTGCTTTTTGCCCGAAAGGAAATTCTGGGCTTGCCACATACTAATATCGGTCGGAGAACACTGGCTCCTCAGCTGGTGCAGAAGGCTTTTGGTGTGACAGTGATTTTTCAGTTGACATTTCTGCTTGGTCTTTTGGCTCTTGGGCTAGTGACCGATAGCAGTCATCGTTTTATTTACCTGATATTTGAGACTGTGTCGGCATTGGCTACAGTTGGTGTCACGGCCAATATCACTACTAGCCTCAATACAGCTGGTATGATTGTGATTATGCTGCTGATGTTTATTGGACGGGTGGGGCCACTGACTCTTATGGTCAGTCTGAGCCATTATCAACCGAAGAAGGCGACTACCTTGCACTACAGTAAGGCGGACATTATGATTGGATAGGAGGAAAGAAATGGCAAATCAAACAGTTGGAATCCTCGGCTTGGGGATTTTTGGACAGAGTATCATTGAGGCCTTGATTTCTCAGGATGTAGAAATCATTGCCATTGATAATCACGAAGAGACAATCAATCAGTATGAAGACATGATTGCCGTCGGTGTAATCGGGGACATTACTGATATGGAGCTTTTGGAGGCGGCAGACGTTGGTTCCTGTGATACGGTCGTCGTAGCGACTGGTGAAAGTCTGGAATCCAGTGTCCTAGCGGTCATGCACTGTAAGGCATTGGGCGTAAAAAATGTCATTGCTAAGGTCAAGGATGAAGTGACCCAGCAGGTGCTGGAAAAGGTGGGAGCTGATTTGGTTATCCTGCCTGAAGTGGAGGCTGGTATTTCATTGGCCAAGACCATTCTCTTTAACCATTCGATTGAGGTTTTCCAGTTGGATGACGATGTCGTCGTGGCTGAGTTTGAGCTGCCTGCTAGCTGGGTCGGGAAAACAGTTCGTGATGTAGACGCTCGTAGGCTGTATCATCTCAATATCATCGGCTATCGTATGACAAAAAATCAGCCCTTGGAAAGTCAGTTTACTCCAGACTTTGTCTGGCCAGCAGGAGTCAGCATTATGGCTGTGACGGATAACCAACATTTGGATAATTTACGTGAAATAGTAAAGTAGGATCTAGGAGAAGACCTCTTCTCTGGAAAGTCCGATTGGCACTTTCTAGGAATTCAGTATCTGACTATATATGAATAAAAAATGAATACCTAAGAGCTCTTTCAGGGCTCTTTTTTGAAACCAGTTGCAAAATTTGTTATACTATGACTAGAAAAGGAGTGATTTTATGAGCTTAACCAGCCAGATCATTACAGCAGATTTTCCAGATTTGGATAAGGTAGAGGCCTTGAATAATGAAGCTTTCCCAGAAGAGGAAAGGATACCGCTCAGTGAATTTTTACGATATGAGGAACAGGAAGATGCTAATTTTTTCGCCTTTTATCATGAAAAGGAGTTTGTTGGTTTTGCCTTCGCCATTTCCAACGCGCAAGCCTTTTATGTTAGTTTCTTTGCGATTATGCCTCACCTGCGCAGCCATGGCTATGGCGGTGAAATCATTGAAAAGCTGGTCAATTTCTATCAGCGAACCATGATTTTAGAAATCGAGCGTCTAGATGAGCCCTGTGACAATCTTGAGCAGCGTCAGGCTCGCTGGGATTTCTATCACAGCAAGGGTTTCCGCTCAGCCAATGCCTTTCTGGAATATGAGGAACTTAGCTTTGAAATCCTTTATCGAGGGGATTCTTTTGACGAAGAAGCCTACCGAGACATTTTCCGCCGACTTCAGGAGGAGAATTATTTTGATTTTGAAATCAAACATAGACGTTTCAGCGATTATTAAAAGGAAGTTCTCTGGAGCTCAATTGCGATTTGGAGCAATAAAAGATTGCTTTGCTTTTACTAAATGGAGGTTAGAATGAGACTCTGGCATCAAGAACTGATTCCTAAGCTTCCCCGTCCGCAACTGCTTGGCCAGCATCGGGAATGCTGCGCTCTTCGTGGCAATGGCTGGGGCAAGAAACATGCGACCGTTGACTATGTTTTTACTCACTCTCCTTACTCACTTTACCGCTACCATGAGCTGATTATGGAGGAGATGAGCAAGCGAGGTTATCGTGTGTCCCCAGAGTGGCTGGAGCGGGACTATCGTGGCAAGACTTGTCCGGCCTATGTGCATCTGGAAGAAATGGCTGTGGCGAGCCCTATTTACCCTGAGCATGATGCGGCTTACTATGAGGAATGCCTGCAAAATCTCAAAGAAAAAGGCATTGACTTATAAGCTTTTCCGCTGTCTGAGCCAGCTGCCTATCTTGAGAAAAAGCCAGCAAAATGATACAATAAAACGAATAGTAAAAAGATTAACTGGAGTAAAAATGAATTATTTTAATGTTGGGAAAATCGTCAATACCCAAGGTTTGCAAGGCGAGATGCGGGTTTTATCAGTGACAGATTTTGCGGAAGAGCGTTTTAAAAAAGGTAATAAACTGGCCCTTTTCGATAGGAAAGACCAGTTTGTCATGGATGTGGAGATTGCTAGCCACCGCAAGGTCAAGAACTTTGATATTATCAAGTTTAAGGGGATGTATCATATCAATGACATCGAGAAATTTCGTGACTTTAGTCTGAAAGTAGCCGAAGAAGACTTGGCTGATTTAGAAGATGGCGAATTTTACTACCATGAGATTATCGGCCTTGAAGTCTATGAAAATGATGTTCTGCTAGGTACGATTAAGGAGATTCTCCAGCCAGGAGCCAATGATGTCTGGGTGGTCAAGCGTAAAGGCAAGCGCGATTTGCTGCTGCCCTACATTCCGCCAGTAGTGCTAGGCATTGACATTGAGAAAGGTCGGGTTGATGTAGAGATACCGGAAGGACTGGATGATGAAGATTGATATTTTGACCCTCTTTCCGGAGATGTTTGCGCCCTTGGAGCACTCGATTGTGGGCAAGGCTAGAGAAAAAGGCCTCTTGGAAATCAACTACCATAATTTTCGAGAACATGCGGAAAAATCTCGACATGTGGATGACGAGCCTTATGGTGGCGGTCAGGGCATGCTGCTGCGGGCTCAGCCTATTTTTGATGCTTATGATGCTATTGAAAAGAAGCAACCGCGCGTGATTTTGCTGGATCCTGCCGGACGGACTTTTGACCAAGCCTATGCTGAGGAGCTGGCCAAGGAAGAGGAACTCATTTTCATTTGTGGTCATTATGAAGGCTATGATGAGCGGATCAAGACCTTGGTGACGGACGAGATTTCGCTGGGTGACTATGTGCTGACCGGAGGAGAATTGGCGGCTATGACCATGATTGATGCGACAGTTCGCCTAATTCCAGAGGTTATTGGCAAGGAAGTCAGTCACACGGACGACAGCTTTTCGTCTGGACTATTGGAGTATCCTCAGTACACTCGTCCTTATGACTATCGGGGCATGGTTGTTCCGGAAGTTCTCATGAGTGGCCACCACGAAAATATCCGCAAGTGGCGTCTTTATGAAAGTCTGAAAAAAACCTATGAGCGTCGTCCGGACTTGCTGGAAAACTATGAATGTACAGCTGAAGAAGCCAAAATGTTGGAAGAAATTCGGGCCAATAGTTGGGATAGTGAGCACTAGTTCTTTCTATAAAATAGTAAAATTTAGATACCGATTTCTCAAAGCCACGTTTGTGGCTTTTTTATTTGGATGAATAGTTGGAAAATTTTTGAAAAAATTCAAACTTCCTTCTTGACAGAAAAAATAAAAAGGAGTATTATCTTAACTAGTTAATAAACCGGTTAACAAAAGAAGCTATTTTTGAAAGCATTCTTGGGAAAGAATGTTTTGAAAATAGTTATTTCTTTGAATGATTGCTAAACTGGTTAAGGAGTTGAAATGAAAATCAAAAAAGTTTTGATAGCTTTAAGTCTAGTCTTGCTGGGACTTGGCCTTACCGCTTGTAGTAAAAAGGAAGCAAGTGGTGCTGGCAGCAAACGCGGGCTCAATATTGTCACGAGTTTTTACCCGATTTATTCGATGGTCAAAGAAGTCTCGGGAGATTTGAACGATGTCCGGATGATTCAGTCGGGTGCAGGGATTCATGAATTTGAGCCGTCAGCCAGCGATGTAGCAGCTATTTATGAAGCAGATGTCTTTGTGTATCATTCTCGGACTTTGGAGTCTTGGGCTGGTAGTTTGGATCCTAGTTTACAAAAGTCCAAAGTAGCGGTCGTAGAAGCCAGCAATGGGATGCAGTTGGACAAGGTGGCCGGCTTAGAAGAAGTGTCTGCTGAGGAAGGGATTGATGAAAAGACCCTCTATGATCCACATACTTGGCTAGATCCAGAAAAAGTGGCGGAAGAGGCGCAACTCATCGCTCAAGAATTGTCCAAGCTAGATAGTAAAAATGCGGATACCTATCAGAAAAATGCTCAAAAATTTGCAGAGAAGGCAAAGGCCCTGAGCCAAAAATATCAAGGAGTCTTTAGTGGGCTAGATGAAAAAACCTTCGTGACCCAGCATACGGCCTTTTCTTATCTAGCCAAGCGTTTCGGTCTCAAGCAATTGGGGATTTCAGGCATTTCGCCAGATCAAGAGCCTAGTCCAAGGCAGTTGACGGAGATACAAGATTTTATCAAGACCTATAAAGTCAAGACGATTTTTGTCGAGAGCAATGCTTCTTCTAAGTTGGCTGAAACCTTGAAGAAGGCGACAGGAGTCAACTTAAAGGTGCTAAATCCTCTAGAA
>CAJPQE010000077.1:0-8630 GCA_905372795.1 Streptococcus cristatus
CAAAAAATAGTCGGTCAACACTTAAGTGTGAAGTCGTACACCACAGCGTTTCTATAATTATAATACCATAAATTTTGAAAAATTCAAGAGAAAAATGTGATTTTTTGCAAACGATGCCATCATTTTTTTAAGTCATCAATCTTATTCTTGGTCAATCCAAGGGCTCGCTCGTATTTGCCATTTTCATTGGGAGTGAAATAATTGGCGTCTTTTATCTTATCGGGCAGGTAGTCCTGCTTGACCCAATTGCCAAGATAGGAGTGAGGGTAGAGATAGTCCTGTGCGTTGCCCAATTCCTTGCTGCCGGCATAGTGGCCGTCTCGTAAGTGGCGTGGGATGGGCAGATTTCCATTCTTTCTGAGGTCGGCTAAAGCCTTGTCCATAGCCACATAGGCTGAGTTGGACTTGGGCGACAGAGCCAGATCAATAACAATATTGGCAATGAGGATACGGGCTTCAGGAAAGCCGATCCGCTGGGCTGCTTCCAGGGCTGTAACGGTATGGACTTGGGCGTCAGGATTTGCTAGGCCAATATCTTCGTAAGCGATAACGGTCAAGCGTCGAGCTAGGCTAGGCAAGTCTCCTGCCTCAACGAGGCGAGCTGCGTAGTGGAGGCTGGCATTGACATCAGAGCCACGGATGGACTTCTGCAGGGCAGAGAGGACATCGTAATGGCCGTCTCCGTCCTTATCCATGGTGATGTAGCTCTTTTGCAGGCTGTTTTCCATGACATCAAGAGTAATGTGGCGGATGCCCTTGTCATTTTCTGGGGTAGAAAGCACCGCTAAATCCAGCGAGTTATAGGCGGAGCGCAAATCTCCATTGGTAGAGATAGCAATGAAGTCCAGAGCTTCATCATCTAGCTCCACTGGGAAATCAAATCCTCGTTCCTTATCCGTCAAGGCTAGCTGGATGGCTGTCCGAATGTCGTCGTTGCTGAGGGGCTCAAGCTCAAATATCTGGACCCGGCTTCGAATAGCAGGGGTGACAGAAAAGAAAGGATTTTCTGTCGTCGCCCCAATCATGATGACCAGACCGTTTTCTAATAGTGGCAGCAGGAAATCTTGCTTGGTCTTGTCCAGACGGTGAATCTCGTCTAGCAGGAGCACCAATCCGCCGGAAAATTTAGCTTCTTCAGCGATCTCTTGCAGGCGCTTCTTGCTATCTACGGTGGCATTAAAGGTTCGAAAGGCGAACTTGGTTGTGCCGGCAATAGCCGAGGCGATAGAGGTTTTGCCAATGCCGGGTGGCCCGTAGAGAATCATCGAGGACAGGCGGTTGGCTTCAACCATACGGCGGATGATTTTCCCGGGTCCGACCAGATGCTGCTGGCCGATAATCTGATCAATGCTGGTCGGTCTCATGCGTAGGGCGAGGTTTTCTGGCATAAGATTTCCTTTCTGCAAGTGTTTTTCTTAGCGTTTTGTGTTACTATTATAGATAGTAATATTTTATCACAATGAAAAGAGGAAATCATGGCTAAGTACGGTTTTTTAGATATATTAGATGAGGAAATGGAGAAGAATTTTCCTTTTGACTATGAGATTAACTGGGACAAGAAGAACCACGCAGTGGAAGTGGCCTTTCTGCTTGAGGTGCAAAATCCAGGCGGGATTGAGACGGTTGATGCTGAGGGCAATGCTTCGGCTGAGGATATTTACTTTGAGGAAGCTGTGCTTTTCTGCAATCCGGCCAAGTCTCGTTTTGAGGCCGAGGATTATCTGGCGGTTCTTCCCTATGAGCCGAAGAAGGGGCTGTCACGGGAGTTTCTGGTTTATTTCGTAGATTTTCTGACCCAGACAGCTGAGTCTGGCCTCGATGCGCTCATGGACTTCTTAGCAGATCCAGAGGCAGCAGAGTTTGAGCTAGCTTGGAATGCTGAGGCCTTTGAAAATGGCAGAGCAGATGTGATTGAGACAGACTTTTATCCTTATCCGAGGTATTAGGAGGCGCTTATGGAAAATGCAGAAGGACTAGATTTGCTGCACACACAGATGGAATTTTCTGGCTGCAAGATTGTCTTGCTATGTGATGATAAGCTGCTCACCATATTACGAGACGATATTTCAACCATTCCTTGGCCCAATATGTGGGAGTTGCCGGGCGGTGGCCGCGAGGGCGAGGAGACTCCTTTTGAATGTGTGCAACGAGAGGTTTTTGAAGAGCTAGGTTTGAAGCTTAAAGAAACGGCTATTGTCTGGGCTAAGGAATATCAAGGAATGCTTGATCCAGACAAAACCTCTATTTTTATGGTGGGAAGCATCACTCAGGAAGATTTTGCCAGTATTGCCTTTGGCGATGAGGGACAGGCTTATCAGCTGATGGATGTGAGCCAGTTTTTAGCAGATGAAAAGGTTATTCCGCAGCTGCAGGACAGGTTGAGAGATTATTTGGAGGTGCGAGCATGATTTATATTGAGCAGGCGGGAGCTGAGGATTTAGAGACAATTATTGCCATTCAGCGAGCGAGTTTTAAGGCTGTTTATGAGAAATATCAGGATCAATACGACCCCTATCTGGAGGAGCGTGAGCGGATTCGCTGGAAGCTGGTTGAGCGGCCCAATAGTTTTTATTATTTTGTCAAAGACGACGAGAAGATTCTGGGCTTTATTCGCTTGAATACAAATGACGAACAGACAGCAGGCTGGATTGGGACAGTGGCGATTTTGCCAGAGTACCAGAATAAAGGATATGGCTCTGAGGGGCTTAGTCTGATTGAGGAGAAATTCTCCACCATTACGCAATGGGATTTGTGTACGGTTTTCCAGGATAAAGGTATGGTAGCTTTTTATGAGAAAAATGGCTACCGACAGACTCATACTGAGCCCGAAAAAGAGGGCATGGATATGGTCTACATGACAAAGACAACGAACTAAACAAAGAAAGGATTGTTCAGTTAAATTTCTTAACTGAACCCGCCCTAAACACAGTGGCAAAAATGTAAAGTTCTCTTAGGCGCAAACGTCGTCAGAGAATTTCCTGTTTTGGCTTTGTGTTTTACGGGCTTGGTATTTTAATGATGGACACTTGGCAGGAATTAACGATTGAAGTGAAGCGTGAGGCGGAGGAAGCTGCCTCGAATATTCTGATTGAACTGGGCAGTCAGGGTGTGGCTATCGATGATAGCGCAGATTATCTGGGGCAGGTTGACCAGTACGGTGAGCTTTTTCCAGAAGTTGAGCAGAGCGAGCGGGTCAAGATCACCGGCTACTACCCGGATTCTGTGGATATAGAGGCCATTGCGGCCCAGGCTAATGAGCGCCTGGCTGAGCTGGATGGTTTTGGCTTGGAGACAGGAGATATTCAGCTGACTCGGCAGGAACTGGCTGAGGAAGACTGGGCGGATAACTGGAAGAAATACTTTGAGCCGGCTCGTATCACCCATGACTTGACCATTGTGCCGTCTTGGACGGATTATGAGGCGACAGCTGGTGAGAAGATTATCAAGCTGGACCCTGGCATGGCCTTTGGTACAGGGACTCACCCGACGACCAAGATGAGCCTCTTTGCTCTGGAGCAGATCTTGCGGGGCGGAGAAACGGTGCTGGATGTAGGCACGGGCAGCGGAGTTCTCTCTATTGCTAGCTCACTCTTGGGCGCTAAGGATATCTACGCCTATGATTTAGATGAGGTAGCTGTGCGCGTGGCACAGGAAAATATTGAGCTCAATCCAGGTATGGAGAACATTCATGTGGCGCCGGGGGATCTTCTCCGAGGCGTAGAAATCGAGGCGGATGTCATCGTTGCCAATATCTTGGCCGATATTCTCATCCATCTGACAGAGGATGCCTACCGTCTGGTCAAGGATGAGGGCTATCTGATTATGAGTGGGATTATTTCTGAGAAGTGGGAAATGGTGCGCAAGTCAGCAGAAGCAGCAGGATTTTTCTTAGAAACACATATGATTCAGGGCGAATGGAATGCCTGTGTCTTTAAGAAAACGCAGGACATTTCAGGCGTGATAGGTGGTTAGATGCAGCAGTATTTTATACAAGGGAACCCTCAGTCTCCTCTGGTGGTTACGGATAAGGACACGGCCAAACACATGTTTTCAGTCATGCGGCTCAAAGAGGGCGACCAAGTCACACTGGTCTTTGATGATGGCGTGAAGCGACTGGCTCGGGTATTGGATCCTATCCAGCAGAGTTTGGAAATCGTGGAGGAGCTGGCGGACAATACTGAGCTGCCTGTTCAAGTGAGCATTGCTTCAGGCTTTCCCAAGGGTGATAAGTTAGAGTTTATCGCCCAAAAGGCAACGGAGCTAGGAGCTAGTGCTATCTGGGGCTTTCCAGCGGACTGGTCGGTAGCCAAGTGGGATGGTAAAAAACTGGCTAAAAAGAGTGAAAAACTGGAGAAAATTGCTCAGGGAGCAGCAGAGCAGAGCAAGCGCAATCTGATTCCTGTGGTTCGGCTCTTTGATAAAAAGGCAGAGTTTTTGGCTCAGCTGGCTCAGTTTGACACTATCATCGTCGCCTACGAGGAAGCGGCCAAGGAGGGCGAAGCTGCCGCTCTGGTAGAGGCTGTGAAAGGTTTGGCTAAGGGAGACAAACTGCTCTTTATCTTCGGACCGGAGGGCGGTCTATCGCCAGATGAAATAGCCGCCTTTGGTCAAGCAGGCGCTGTCTCAGCAGGTCTAGGCCCACGTATCCTGCGGGCTGAAACAGCTCCGCTTTATGCCTTGACCGCAGTCAGTGTCATGCTTGAATTAGAAAAATGAAATCAGCGGACTTCTGCTGATTTTTTCTTGTCTGTCGCTACTATATCCCTTTTTGTGGAAAACTGTTCTTGACATAAAAAATTTTTATGGGCAGCTTAAAAAAATACTATTGGACGGCTGAGAGGTGGAATGGTAAGATATTCTATATCAAGTTAAGGAGGGATCATCTATGTGCAGAACAATTGTTGGAGTGTCGGCTAATCTTTGTCCAGTGGATCAGGCAGGCAAAAACATTCATTCATCTGTATCCTGCAAATTTGCCGAAAGCATCAAGCTGGTCGGCGGTCTGCCGATGGTGATTCCTGTCGGGGATAAAAGTCTGGTCAAGGACTATATAGAAACCATTGATAAGCTCATCCTATCAGGTGGTCAAAATGTTCATCCGCAGTTTTATGGAGAGGAAAAGGCCATCGATAGCGATGATTACAATCTGGCTCGCGATGAGTTTGAGCTGGCTCTCTTGAAGGAAGCTATTCGTCAGGGTAAGCCCGTCTTGGCTATCTGCCGTGGTCTGCAGTTGGTCAATGTTGCTTTTGGTGGCACGCTTAATCAGCAGATTGACAATCACTGGCAGGGGCAACCATTTGGGACTTCGCACTCCATTCGTACAGAGAAAGGCAGCGTTGTGGAGCGGTTATTTGGTCAGGCCAGCCAGATTAATTCTGTCCATCGCCAAAGCATCAAGGACTTAGCGCCTAATTTCCGAGCGACAGCCTTTGACCCAAGGGACAATACCATCGAAGCGATTGAGGCTGTGGATGGCAGTCGTATCATAGGCCTTCAGTGGCATCCAGAGTTTTTGATCAACGAAGAAAAGGGTAATTTAGAGCTATTTCAATATCTTTTGCAGGAATTATAAAAACTGAAATTATTTTTAGCTAATTTTAAGATAAGCTTTATATAATATAACCATCAAATGAAGACCTCCTAACTTTATTTGATGAAATCCTAAAACTTTTCTTTTTCATAATAATCTCCCTATAAGAACCGCCTAATCGGCGGTTTTTTTGCTGGAAGGGCTGAGAAATCTGGATTTTCATCAATTTAATCACTTTTATGTTATAATGAGTCACAGCGGGCCGAGCGAATCGGTCGGTAGATGGAGGAGCAGAGATGTCAAGAGCAGAACGAGTTATTTTAACAAATATGTGTATGGTTTACGATGGGGACCGCATTTTAGTGCAAAATAAAGTAAATGATGATTGGACGGGCCTCTGCTTTCCAGGTGGCCATGTTGAACATCGTGAGTCCTTTGTCAAATCAGTGATACGGGAAATCAAGGAAGAAACGGGTCTGACGATCTATGAGCCTCGCTTGTGTGGTGTCAAGCAGTTTTATACTGAAAAAGATGAGCGCTATATCGTTTTTCTTTACAAGACCAATCGTTTTGAGGGAGAACTGGTCTCATCCGAAGAAGGAGAGGTATTCTGGATTGATCGCAAAGACCTTGACAGCTACTCGCTGGCCGTGAGCTTTAAGGAAATGTATCAGGTTTTCACGTCAGATTTGACGGAGCAGTTTACCTATTTAGAGGATGGAGAGGTTGTCAAAGATTTATACTAAGAAGAACCGCCCAATCGGCGGTTTTTTTGCTTGTTTTTTGCGAATTTAGTATAATAGGAACAGCAAAAGTAGAAAAGAGAACTGTATGAAAATTCGTGGATTCGAGCTGGTTTCCAGCTTTCCAAATGAAGATTTATTACCCAAGAGAGAGACGGCTCACGCAGCGGGCTATGATTTGAAAGTGGCAGAGCGCACCATCATTGCGCCAGGGGAGATTAAGCTAGTGCCGACTGGTGTCAAGGCTTATATGCAGCCAAGCGAGGTGCTTTATCTTTATGACCGCTCGTCCAATCCTCGTAAAAAAGGCCTGGTTTTGATTAACTCCGTTGGGGTCATCGACGGCGACTACTATGGCAATTCTGGAAATGAAGGGCATATCTTTGCTCAGATGCAGAACATCACAGACCAAGAGGTTGTACTGGAAGTGGGTGACCGCATTGTGCAGGCAGTCTTCGCACCATTTTTGATGGCAGATGGGGATGAAGCCGACGGTGTGCGGACAGGCGGATTTGGCTCTACTGGGCATTGAGATGAAAGTGATTTTTGTGCGCCATGGTGAGCCTGATTACCATGAGTTAGAGGAGCGTTCTTATACTGGCTTTGGTCTGGATTTGGCGCCTTTATCTGAGCAGGGAAGACGGCAGGCTCAGGAACTTTGCAAGCATCCTTTACTGCGTTCAGCTGATTTGCTGGTGTCTTCTGCAATGACGCGAGCTTTAGAAACGGCATCTTATGTGGCTTGTGCCACTGGCCTTCTTTTGAGAGTGGAGCCTTTGCTACACGAATGGCAGGTTTATCAAACGGGAAGAGGGAACTTTGAAAAAGCTCGAAGCCTGTTTTTAGAAAATAATGGAGCCTTGCTCCCCAGTAGTCCTATTCAGTATGAGACGGCTGAGGAGATGAAGGCTCGTTTTGTAGACTGTATGGCAAAGTATCGAGATTACCAGACAGTAGTCCTTGTAGCTCATCGCATGCTGATCCGTCAGTTTGTGCCAAATGAGCAAATTGATTTTTGCCAAGTGATTGAGTGTGAGATAGAGATATAGAAAGAGGTTTATCATCGCTAAGAAAAAAACGACCTTTGTCTGTCAAAATTGTGAATACCATTCGCCCAAATACCTAGGTCGCTGTCCCAACTGCGGCTCTTGGTCTTCTTTTGTTGAGGAAGTGGAGGCCGCAGAAGTCAAGCATGCCCGTGTTTCCTTGACAGGTGAAAAGACTCGGCCCATGAAGCTGGCTGAGGTCACTTCGATTGATGTCAACCGGACAAAGACAGAAATGGACGAGTTCAATCGTGTGCTGGGTGGTGGCGTGGTGCCTGGTAGTCTGGTTCTAATTGGCGGGGATCCTGGCATCGGGAAGTCTACCCTGCTTCTGCAGGTGTCCACTCAGCTTTCTCATCAGGGCACTGTCCTTTATGTCAGCGGGGAGGAATCAGCTGAGCAGATTAAGTTGCGGGCGGAACGCCTCGGTGATATTGACAGTGAATTTTATCTCTACGCCGAGACCAATATGCAAAATATACGCACGGAGATTGAGAAAATCAAGCCAGATTTTCTGATTATCGACTCTATACAGACGGTGATGTCGCCGGAAATTTCCAGTGTTCAAGGCTCTGTTTCTCAAGTTCGCGAGGTGACAGCCGAGCTCATGCAACTGGCCAAGACCAATAATATCGCGACCTTTATCGTTGGCCACATGACCAAGGAAGGAACCTTAGCAGGTCCCCGAACTTTGGAGCACATGGTGGACACCGTGCTTTATTTTGAAGGCGAACGTCAGCACACTTTCCGTATTTTACGGGCAGTTAAAAATCGCTTTGGTTCGACCAATGAGATTGGCATTTTTGAAATGCAGTCTGGTGGACTAGTTGAGGTTGTCAATCCAAGTCAAGTCTTTCTGGAAGAGCGGCTGGATGGCGCGACAGGTTCATCCATCGTCGTGACCATGGAAGGAACGCGGCCAATTTTAGCAGAAGTACAGGCTTTGGTGACACCGACCATGTTTGGAAATGCCAAGCGAACCACGACTGGACTGGACTTTAACCGAGCCAGCCTCATCATGGCGGTTCTGGAAAAGAGGGCAGGCCTTCTCCTGCAAAATCAGGATGCCTACCTTAAGTCAGCTGGTGGCGTCAAGCTTGATGAGCCAGCCATTGATTTGGCGGTGGCGGTAGCCATTGCTTCCAGTTACAAGGATCTGCCGACCAACCCCCAAGAGTGCTTTATCGGTGAAATTGGCCTGACAGGTGAAATCCGTCGGGTCAACCGCATCGAGCAACGCATCAACGAAGCAGCAAAGCTGGGCTTCACCAAAGTCTACGCTCCTAAAAACTCTCTGAACGGCCTCAA
>CAJPQE010000078.1:0-8586 GCA_905372795.1 Streptococcus cristatus
AACAAGTGTTTTTTCATTTCTATCCTTTATCACTTGTTAATCCGCTGTTTACATGACTCCTACCTCTTCTTTCTCTAAAATTCTATATTTGGATTATGTCATTGTTCAATGTTGAAAAAACGCCACACGGGCGTTTTTATTGATTTTAAGGTTTAATACGGTGCAGCATACGTGGGAATGGAATGGCTTCACGGATATGCTTGGTACCTGCTACAAAGGTTACCATACGCTCGATACCGATACCAAATCCACCGTGTGGAACAGATCCATACTTACGAAGATCCAGGTAGAATTCATATTCTGTCGTATCCATACCAAGCTCATTCATCTTAGCAACAAGGGCATCGTAGTCTTCTTCACGCATAGAGCCACCAATGATTTCACCGTAGCCTTCTGGAGCAAGCAAGTCTGCACAGAGGACGCGGTCTGGATTTCCAGGAACTGGCTTCATGTAGAAAGCTTTGATAGCTGCTGGGTAGTTCACGACAAAGGTTGGTACACCAAAGTGGTTTGAAATCCATGTTTCATGCGGTGAACCGAAGTCATCACCATGCTCAAGGTGCTCGTAGTCTGCATCTTCATCATTTTCATGGGCTTGCAAGAGGTCAATCGCTTCATCGTAGGTAACGCGCTTGAATGGCTCAGCAACGTAGCGCTTCAAGAGTTCTACATCACGTTCCAATGTTTCCAAAGCTTGAGGAGCCCGGTCAAGAACACCTTGAATCAAGGCTTTGACATAAGCTTCCTGCAAGTCGAGTGACTCATCGTGAGTAACAAAATTATACTCTGCATCCATCATCCAGAACTCTGTCAAGTGACGACGAGTTTTTGATTTCTCAGCACGGAATACAGGTCCAAAGTCATAAACACGTCCCAGAGCCATTGCCCCTGCTTCCAGATAAAGCTGACCAGATTGGCTCAAGTAAGCTGGAGTTCCGAAGTAGTCTGTTTCAAAGAGCTCAGTCGAATCCTCTGCCGCATTTCCTGACAAGATTGGGCTGTCAAACTTGATAAAGCCATTCTTGTCAAAGAATTCATAGGTAGCATAGATAATAGCATTACGGATTTGCATCATGGCCACTTGCTTGCGAGAACGCAGCCACAAGTGACGGTTGTCCATGAGGAAGTCAGTTCCGTGTTCTTTCGGCGTGATTGGATAGTCATTTGACTCACCGATGATTTCGATATCTGTAATGTCCAGCTCGTAGCCAAATTTTGAACGCTCATCTTCTTTGACAATCCCTGTCACATAAACAGACGTTTCTTGGCTCAAGCGTTTGATAGTATCAAACTTTTCAAGTCCTACTTCTTCGCCAAATTTCTCGATGAAGTTAGGTTTAAAGGCTACACCTTGGAAAAAGGCAGAACCATCACGCAACTGCAAGAAAGCAATTTTCCCTTTTCCTGACTTGTTGGCCACCCAAGCACCAATCGTTACTTCTTCACCAACATGATTTTTTACATCAATAATTGTTACATTTTTCTTCGACACGTTTTTTCTCTTTTCTATTTTTATTCTTTGTGGCAGACTACTTCGACATTATTTCCATCTGGGTCAATGATGTAGGCAGCGTAATAACCTGGATGATACTGACTGCGCTCACCTGGAGCACCATTGTCCTTGCCACCAGCTGCCAAAGCTGCTTGATAGAAGGCTTCCACTTCCTCTTCATTCTGAGCACTAAAGGCAAAATGCTCAGGCTCTTGTTGACCAACATTTAACCAAAAATCACCTGTCGGATCAGCGTTTCTTGGCTCTGCAAAACTCACTGCCTGAGAAATATCAAAGGCTATTTTATACCCCAAAGGAGCTAAGGTTTTCTGATAAAATAACTTGCTGGCTTCCAAATTCTTTACTTTAATCCCAAAATGATCGATCATTCTTACTTCTCCATAAAATTCTTGAGGCGTTGAACCGCCTCTTTTAGTGTATCCATGTCAGTCGCATAGCTGAGGCGGACATTTTCTGGCGCACCAAATCCGTCCCCTGTCACCAAAGCAACTCCTACTTCTTCTAAAATCGCTGTGGTAAAGGCCGTCACATCGGTATAGCCTTTCATTTCCATCGCTTTTTTAACATTTGGAAAGAGGTAGAAGGCTCCCTGAGGCTTGACAACTTCAAAGCCAGGCACTTGAGCCAGCAAAGGATAAATAGTATTTAGGCGTTCTTCAAAGGCCAATCTCATATTTTCGACCGTATCCTGATCGCCCGTCAAGGCTTCAATGGCAGCATATTGCGCCACCGCTGTCGGATTAGAAGTCGTTTGCCCTGCAACCTTGCTCATGGCTGAGATAATTTCAGGCTCACCTACAGCATAGCCAATCCGCCAGCCCGTCATAGAGTAGCTCTTGGAAACACCATTGATGACGACTGTTTGCTTGCGAATTTCCTCTGACAGACTAGAAATCGGCGTGAATTTATTGCCGTTATAGACCAAGCGGCCATAAATATCGTCGGCCAAGATCAAGATATCATGCTCAACAGCCCAGTTCCCGATAGCCAACAGCTCTTCTGCTGTATAAATCATACCAGTCGGATTGGACGGCGAGTTCAGAACCAAGACCTTGGTCTTCTCAGTACGGGCAGCCTCCAACTGGGCCACCGTCACCTTAAAGTTGTTTTCCTCTGTCGCTTGAGCAAAAACAGGCTTTCCTTCGGCCATCAAGATCTGATCGGCATAGCTGACCCAATAAGGCGTCGGAATGATGACTTCATCTCCTGGATCAATCACACTCATAAAGAAGGTGTAAAGAGAGAACTTAGCACCTGTTGCCACTGTCACTTGATTAGGCTGAATCTCATAGCCATAATACTTGGCAAAATACTCTACAACCGCTGATTTCAGCTCTGCCAGGCCACTTGTCACCGTATAAAAACTGGCTCTGCCATCCTCAATCGCTGCCATCGCTGCTTGCTGGATATTCTTAGGAGTGGGAAAATCTGGCTCTCCCAAGGTCAAAGAAAGGATATCCCTGCCTTCAGCCTTCAAAGCTTTGGCTCTGGCTGCCGCTGCCAAGGTCACACTTTCTTCCATATTTAAAACACGATTGGATAATTTCATAGCCCCTCCTTGCTGAGCAATGTCTTGCTTTCAAATCCGATATTGTAATAAGTGCTTCCAGACTTAATTTCCCAAACAGGCTGACCGTCTAAATAACCAAAAGTAGTCTTATCAATAGAGGTCGCTCCATTTTCCTTGGCCAGCTGCTCTGCCTCTGCCTGACTAATCCCATCTTGCAAGCGATAGACATGGATCTTGTTTGAATTTTTGGAAATCAGAACAGCTTCTTCCTCTTTTTTACTATTTGTCCCAATCAAGCTATAGTAGGACTCTTTGCCATTGTAAATCGCAAAGCTCGTCAGACTTTCCAAATCTGCATATTCCTTAGCGATTTTTTGAGAGCCCTCCTCAGCTGACTGCCAAGGCTCGATAGCAAGGTGCAACATCGTAAAAAATGAAAAAACAAGCGCCGTGAGGACGAGGAAAAGCCCGATGGCATAGTGCCTTATAGGAAATTCAGCCTTTTCTTTAATTTTATGTTTCACTGAATCATTATACTACAAATAGCCTGATTTTTCTAGGACTTTTATTACATTTGCATTTATTACTACTTATTGATAAAATATTGCTATGAAAATAACTGAAAACCTAGACAAGGATACTCTACTTGACCTCAAGACAATTATCGTTCTCCATAAGGCAGAGCGCACTATTCGTAATCTTGAAGCTCAAATTTTTAAAAAGCATAATTTGACGCCTACCCAATTTTCCGTTTTGGAAACCTTATATAGTAAAGGAGAACTGCGGATTCAAGATTTGATTGATAGCATGCTGGCTACTTCGGGAAATATGACGGTCGTTATCAAAAATATGGAAAGAGATGGCTGGATAAGTCGCAGCTGCGATCCCAATGACCGCCGCTCCTTCCTCATCCAACTAACCGACCAAGGCCAGAAAAAAATCGAGGCTGTCCTACCAGAGCACATCGCCAATATCCGCCATATGACTGCTCTACTCTCCCAAAACGACCAAGAAGAATTAGTACGTCTCTTAAAAACTTTCAAAAAGCTGAGCTAAATTATTGCTAATTAGTGACAATTGTTGTAACATAGATAGTAACAAGAGGAGCACCTCTTAAATAAAGATAAAATGGAGGACACATTTATGTCTAAAGTACTATTTATTGTTGGCTCACTTCGTCAAGGTTCATTCAATCATCAATTGGCAGCTCAAGCGGAAAAATCTCTAGCTGGTAAAGCTGAAGTTTCTTATCTGGACTACAAAGATGTACCATTCTTCAACCAAGATCTCGAAAGTCCAGCTCCAGCTGCTGTTGCCAAGGTTCGTGAAGAAATCCTTGCAGCTGATGCTATCTGGATCTTCTCACCTGTCTACAACTGGGCCATCCCAGGTGTGGTGAAAAACTTGCTTGACTGGACTTCACGCGCACTTGATTTGTCAGATCCAAGTGGCCCTTCTGCCCTCAATGCCAAAGTGGTAACTGTTTCATCTGTTGCTAACGGCACTTCACCTGATGAGGTCTTCAAGCACTACCGTAGCCTCCTTCCATTCATTCGTATGAATGTGGTTGATCAATTTACTGGTGTCGGTATCAACCCAGAAGCTTGGGGAACTGGCCAATTAGTCCTTTCAGAAGACAAGCTTGCTGAGCTTTCTGCCCAAGCAGATGCCCTCCTAGCAGCTATCCACTAAGATAAAATAAAAACATGAAGCAAGATTTCTCAGAAATACTGCTTCATGTTTTTTTATTTTAAGATAATGGCTGCGACGATTGGACTGACAATTACATACATGATCCCTGTCACTCCGATTGCAAGACCTGCCATGGCTCCAGCAACATGTCCATATTTGAAAGCTGTTCCTGTACCAACTGCATGCCCCGTGCCACCTAAGGCCAAGCCAACTGCTACTGGATCCTTAATTTTCAGCAGTTTAAGAATAGTTGGTCCCATGACACTTGTCAAAATACCTGTCGCTACAACAACCACCAAGGTAACAGTTGTCAAGCCCTGCATTTTATCAGTAATTCCTACTGCCATCGCTGTTGTGACAGATTTTGGGAATAGGGAAATCGCTAAAAAGAAGTCCATCCCAAAGAATTTTGCAAGTAGAGCTGTGAAAGTCGTATTGACCACTACAGCCACAAAGGTTCCTAGCAGGATACTGCGAGCGTGGTGTTTCATCAAGTGGAAGGTCTTATAAAGCGGAATTCCTAAAGCAACCGTAGACGGAACGATTAAATTGTTCAAATAAGCCCCACCGACATAGTAATCCTTATAAGAAATTCCCGTTAATTTCAAGAAAGCAATGACCAAAATAGCTGCTAAAAGGAGAGGCGTTGTCAAAGGATGAGGAAATCTACGGAAAATCAGCATCCCAATGAGGTAGGCAAAAATGGACAAGGCGAGGCCAAATAGCGGGTTACTCCATAGATTAGACATGATCCATCCCCCCTTCCTCATAATCGCCTTCAAAATGCTGCTTGATGAATTGTACGACAAGGGCAATGACGATCACATTTAAAACAATGGCACCAAGAATAATCAAGATAATCGGTAGCAGATAAGGAGCAATCACATGGAATTTATCCATAATACCAACCGCCGGCGGCAGAAAAAGAATGGTCATATTGGCTAACAGGAAGTTTCCGACCATACTGACGTGGCGGAGCCTCAATAACTTAAACTGCAAAGCAAGAAATAGCAAGATTAAGCCGATAATACTACCTGGAATGGGAAGATGGAAGACACTTGATATCCCCTCTCCAATGATGGAAATCGAGAAAATAATCATCAACTGGACATATAACTTCATGCAGAACCTCCGAAACTTTCTATGTACAGTTTACTCCTTTTCAGAAAAATTTCAAGGTTTTTCTCAAATAAAAAAGATGGAAACGAATCCATCTGATTTCTTACATACTATCCTTACTTCTATATTCTGCGGGTCTAGCATTAAACAAAGTGATTATCATTTTTTGCCCCGCTACCAAAAAAGCGCCCTAAGGCGCTTCTTGAAATACAACGGAAGACATGGGATTCGAACCCACGCACGCTTTTACACGCCTACTGCGTTTCCAACACAGCCTCTTAAGCCTCTTGAGTAATCTTCCATACAAGAGAAAGACTTGCTTTCTCAAAACTTTATCCATTATACCACATTGCAGCTCCAGCCGCTATACTTTCCGTTATATTTTTTCGAAATTTCTATTAATTCCCAAACATGTTGGTTGATGCTAGGGAGCTCTGTGGTATCAAATCGGGATATTTCTAGTTTGTAAGGTCGAGGATCGCCTTCTTCTTTTTTCCTAGAAGAAATATCATAATCAAGAGCAGAGGCATCCCCCATAAAGGAAACACGATCATCGTAAGTCTCAAAACTAAACTTATGAGTGATTTCCCTTAGTTGACTGTGGTCATCCCCTTCTTTTTCTAGGCGATACCAGATACGCTGGTTTAAAATAGATTGGTACTCATATTCATTTGGATACAAGAAGTCAAAGTATTGTTTCCATTCAGGATCCACCAGAGTAGCTGAATTATATTGATACTTCGAAAATTGCTCCATTACCTGAGCAATAATCGGCATGTGTCGCTCTCTATCTTTCAAATAGTAATAAAATTCTATATGACCATCTGTGATGACTACTCCGACATAGATAGCCACAATGCGCTTCATCGCTTCTGAAAGACGATCTTCGATAAGATTCAAATTAGAAAATTCGTCATAATCTGGAAACCCTGTCTCTGGATCAACATTCAAAATAGCAATTCTCAAACGTAGTGCATAAGTATAGGATGGATAGGGAGCGATAGAATTCAACGCTAAATTTAGGCGGATACTAGCCATTCGGTCATCAATAAGGGTCGAAAAAGAGCCCCATTCATTCGGAAGATTCTCTAAATCAACAGAAACTTCCTCAATGGGTAGATGACTATCTTGACTCTTCCCTAAGATTTTTCCAAAAAAACTCATATCATCAAAAACCTCATTTACATATCCCTATGGAGCCGGTGGGAGTCGAACCCACGTCCAAACACCTGCTAACACATTTGTCTACGACCATAGGCCATGTCTTCATTTAACTCAGCTTTGACACATGGCTCAAGCCCAAGCTAAGCGAGTCTATCAATCTCTTGTAAAATCCCTAGACTTGATTTTACCGTAGCTTGCTCATAATAAGACCGGTCATCAGACACAAGCAATCCGAATCAGGTCACGCTGGCTGTTTTTTAGGCAGCTAAAGCGTAAGAATTGTTATTTTTTGCAGTTATATTTAACTGGCGTTTTACATCCGCTAGATGAGTCGCAAAATGTGCCGCATAATGCCTGTCGAATCCGTAACGACCCCAAGACAAGTAACTATTATACCAAAATAATGTCCTAATTGCAAAAATCAGGATAAAATTACTCCAAAGATGCTAAAATTCCCTTGATATAAGGCACCAAGGGGATTTAACTACATATGATCTTTTACTGCAACTGCTACCATTCTAGCCTTGGCTCTTGGCTGTCCTGCTACTGACATCTCCATCACGATAATAGCTTTCCTTGCTCCCAATTCCTCAAGCCGCGAAGTAACGATGATTTCCTGATCAATAGGCGTCGGGCTCTGGTAATCAACTTCTAAACGGGCTGTGATAAAGCGTCCAATGACTGTATCTTGAGTCAAGTCTAAGCCTTTTTCTTGATGGGCAAACCAAGCTGCTGAAGCCGTTCCATGGCAATCAAAAATCATAGCAATCATGCCACCAAAAAGATTGGCCGGCACACCACCAGTATAGTGAGATTCTGGTCTTATTCTAGTAATGCATTCCTTCCCATCTAAGCTAGGATAAGTCTTTAAATGTAGACCTAGCTCATTCTTAGGGCCGCAGCCCCAGCAATGTTGAAAGCGGTCGCCATATGTATCTTGAATCGCAATCTTTCTTGTTTCTAAAGTCATACCAGTTCCTTTCAAAAATCAGAGTGTAAGCGTTTTTTGATTAGTATATCAGCCCTTGGGGCAATAGTAAATAGAAAGCAAGGCCAATATCTTTTAATTGTTGCTATAATCTGATTTTATAGAGATCACCTAAGTTTTTCTACCTCTTTCTTGAATTAAAAATACTCATTTTCAGCCTTAATAGCCTTTCTAAAGCATAGAAAAACCAAGAAAGCCCAATCTGGCTTCTTGGTTTCATCTATTTTTACAACTTCTTCTATTAGAATAGTTCCTGAATCGGTTCAAAAATAATCCGTTCAATATCAGACAAGTAGATAGAGAGCTGTTGTTGCTTGTTAAAGAAGGCTGATAATAAATCATTGCCTTGGATTTTATCTCCAAAACTCTGCATCTTTTCTTGAATGTCTGGGGTCGGCATTTGACCTGTTTGAGCCAGTTGCTGCAGCTCTTTCTGGAAAGCTAGATAGTCATCAAAAATAGCCTTGGCTTCACTATCCTCATTGATAGCCTGCTTGCTTTCTACCACAGCTTTGTACTCTGGCATTTCGCGAAGTCCACGGCTGAGTTCATTGGCTAAATCATAAATATTTGACATAGAGTTCTCCATTCTATATTAGT
>CAJPQE010000079.1:0-8577 GCA_905372795.1 Streptococcus cristatus
GTGATATAATGGTTGAGAACTGTTTGTTTTTGACTGGGAGGGCCACTATGCAATGAACTTTCAACAATTAACCAATCTCCAATACTGGGCTAATGTATTCAGTAATCCTTGGAATATTTTAATCAACATTATTGATGTTGCTTTAGTTACCTGGATTTTATATCATTTTACTAAAGCAATTGCCGGAACCAAAATTATGATTCTGGTTCGGGGAGTGCTCTTCTTTATCTTGGCACAGTTTTTAGCGAATATCATTGGTTTGACGACCATTTCATGGTTGATCAATCAGGTTATTACCTACGGGGTCATTGCAGCAGTGGTGATTTTCTCGCCTGAGATTCGGACTGGTCTAGAAAAGTTGGGTAGAGCAACTGAGATTTTTTCAGCCACGCCAGTCAGCAGCGAGGAAAAATTGATTCAAGCCTTTGTTAAGGCAGTAGCTTACATGAGTCCGCGTAAGATCGGTGCCTTGGTGGCTATTCAGGGCGCTCGAACGTTGCAGGAATACATTGCAACGGGAATCCCTCTGGATGCGGATATCTCTGGGGAACTGTTGATCAATATTTTCATTCCTAATACGCCTCTGCATGATGGGGCAGTTATTATCAAAGATAATAAGATCGCTGCCTCTTGTGCCTATTTGCCGCTTACAGAAAGTACAGGTATTTCCAAGGAATTTGGGACTCGGCATCGGGCTGCGATTGGCCTTTCAGAAGTTTCAGATGCCTTTACTTTTGTCGTGTCTGAGGAGACAGGCGGTATTTCTACGACACATAATGGAGTCTTCAAGCATGACTTGAGTTTGAGCGAGTTCGAATCACAACTGCGGGAAGTTCTCTTATCAGACAAGCATGAGAAAATGAGCCTAAAGAATCGTATCCTAGGAGGATGGAAGAATGAAAGAAAGTAAAAAAATTCTCTATATTATCTCCTCCATATTTTTTGCTTTGGTTTTGTTTATTTATGCGACGTCTAGTAGTTTTCAAAATAGTATCAGCATTCGCCAAGTGACCTCGGAAACTTACAGCAATACGATTTCTAATGTCCCGATTGATATCAAGTATGATAGTGAACGGTACTTCATTAGTGGCTTCACTTCCGAAGCTAGCGTTGTTTTGACGGGTTCTAATAGAGTGGCTTTAAGTAGCGAAATGCAGGAAAGTACACGGAAGTTCCATGTGGTAGCGGATTTATCCAATGCATCAGAAGGAACAGTCGATGTGCAGCTGAAAGTCGAAAATCTACCTAGCGGCCTGTCTGCTACGGTTAATCCGCAAAAAATTTCAGTCAAGATAGGTAAAAAAGCAAGCAAGAAAGTACCAGTGAAGTATCTCATCACAGGCAGTCAGGTTGCAGAAGATATTTCTATCACAAATGTGAGCTTGGAGCACGAAGAAGTTACAGTGACAAGCGATGAAGAAACTTTGGAAAAAGTTAATCATGTCGCAGCAGTCTTACCAAGCAACGTCACTATTTCAGGAAATTATAGTGGGGCAGCTTCCTTACAGGCCATGGATGCCAATGGGAATGTTTTGCCAAGTGTTGTGACACCGTTTGAAACAACGATGAAAGTTACGACCAAAACGACACATTCGAATTCGTCAAGCTCAAAATCGAGCTCAAGTTCGAATTCATCTAGTAAATAAATGCAAGATTTGAAAGGAAAATTTTAAAAATGGGTAAATATTTTGGAACCGATGGTGTTCGTGGAGAAGCCAATGTGGAATTAACGCCGGAATTGGCCTTTAAACTGGGCCGTTTTGGTGGATATGTTCTGAGCCAACACGAAAGTGAAGTTCCTCGAGTGTTTGTTGGCCGTGATACACGTATTTCGGGAGAAATGCTGGAGAGTGCCTTGATTGCAGGTCTACTTTCTGTGGGGATTCACGTCTACAAACTAGGTGTGATCGCTACTCCGGGTGTTGCTTACTTGGTTAAATCCGAAAAAGCTAGCGCGGGTGTCATGATTTCAGCTAGCCACAATCCTGCTCTTGATAACGGCATCAAATTCTTTGGTGGCGATGGTTATAAACTGGATGATGAGCGCGAACTTGAAATCGAAGCTTTGCTGGACGCAGTAGAAGATACCCTTCCACGTCCAAGTGCAGAGGGCTTAGGAAAAGTCGTGGACTATCCTGAAGGCCTGCGTAAGTACCAACAATATCTTGTTTCAACAGGTTTAGATCTTGAAGGAATGCACGTTGCCCTCGATACGGCAAATGGCGCTGCTTCAACTAGCGCCCGTCAAATTTTTGCTGATTTGGGTGCCCAGCTGACTGTTATCGGAGAAAATCCAGATGGTCTCAACATTAACTTAAATGTAGGCTCAACTCATCCAGAAGGCTTACAGGAAACAGTCCGTGAATCAGGAGCAGCGATTGGTCTCGCTTTTGATGGTGATAGTGACCGTTTGATTGCTGTTGATGAAAATGGCGATATTGTAGATGGTGACAAGATTATGTACATCATCGGCAAGTATCTTTCTGAAAAAGGCCAATTGGCTCAAAATACAATTGTGACCACCGTTATGTCCAACCTTGGTTTCCACAAAGCCTTGGAGCGCGAAGGCATCAATAAAGTAGTGACTGCTGTTGGGGATCGCTATGTGGTAGAAGAAATGCGCAAGAACGGTTATAATCTAGGCGGTGAGCAATCTGGACATGTCATTATCATGGATTATAATACCACTGGTGATGGTCAGTTGTCAGCGGTACAATTAACCAAAGTGATGAAAGAAACTGGCAAGAGCTTGTCTGAACTTGCAGCAGAAGTGACCATTTACCCACAAAAATTGGTTAATATTCGTGTCGAAAATGCCATGAAAGATAAGTCAATGGAAGTTCCTGCTATCAGAGACATTATTGAAAAAATGGAAACTGAAATGGCAGGAAACGGCCGCATCCTTGTCCGCCCAAGTGGAACAGAACCGCTTCTGCGTGTTATGGCTGAAGCGCCAACTCATGAAGAAGTGGACTATTATGTGGATACAATTGCGGATGTTGTCCGTGCTGAAATTGGTATCGAATAAAAGTCAAAAGATTGGAGAAGTCTCCTATTTGGAGTGAGTTCTTCAATCTTTTTAAATTATTTCCATAAATATCCTTTAGGATTCTTTGGCTAATGGAGTAAAACCTCTATTTTTCTTTTTCATCTCGTAAATATTTGAAAAAGTATGCTAATCGTGTTAAAATATAGGAAGTAATCTTGGAATTGAGGTAATAAAGTGGCTTTTGGAGATAACGGACAACGTAAAAAAACTGGATTTGAAAAATTGACAATGCTGGTCGTGGTAATCATGTTACTTGTAACGATTGGTGCAATTTTTGCACAAGCTATCGGCGTAATCTTCTAATCCTAAACGCTGCAAGGCGTTTTTTTAGAGTAAAAAAGAAGCGAGAATTTATATGAGTATGTTTTTAGATACAGCCAAGATTCAGGTCAAGGCTGGCAAAGGCGGCGATGGCATGGTAGCCTTTCGTCGAGAAAAATATGTACCCAATGGCGGACCTTGGGGCGGCGATGGCGGTCGTGGCGGCGATGTGATTTTTGTCGTGGACGAAGGACTGCGCACCTTGATGGATTTCCGTTACAACCGTCATTTCAAGGCTCAATCAGGTGAAAAAGGAATGACCAAGGGAATGCATGGTCGAGGAGCGGAGGATTTGATTGTCCGTGTGCCGCAGGGGACGACCGTTCGTGATGCTGAAACTGGCAAGGTCATTACGGATTTGATTGAACACGGTCAACAATTCATCGTAGCGCATGGCGGTCGTGGTGGTCGTGGGAATATTCGCTTTGCTACACCTAAAAATCCTGCTCCGGAAATTTCTGAAAATGGGGAGCCTGGTCAGGAAAGAGAACTACTGCTGGAGCTAAAAGTGCTGGCCGATGTTGGTTTGGTTGGTTTTCCTTCGGTTGGGAAATCAACCCTACTAAGTGTGATTACATCAGCTAAGCCGAAAATCGGAGCCTATCATTTTACTACGATTGTCCCTAATCTGGGCATGGTTCGGACTCAGTCTGGGGAATCTTTTGCTGTAGCCGATCTGCCAGGGTTGATCGAAGGAGCCAGTCAGGGAGTGGGCCTAGGTACCCAGTTTCTTCGTCATATCGAGCGGACACGGGTCATTTTGCACGTTATTGATATGTCTGCCAGTGAGAGACGCGATCCTTATGAGGATTACCTTGCAATCAATAAAGAGCTGGAATCCTATAATTTGCGCTTGATGGAACGGCCACAGATCATTGTAGCCAACAAGATGGATATGCCTGATAGCGCAGAAAATTTGAAAGAATTCAAGAAAAAACTGGCTGCCAATTATGACGAATTTGAAGAGTTGCCACAGATTTTCCCTATTTCTAGCCTGACCAAGCAGGGGCTTGCGACGCTCTTAGATGCGACAGCTGAGCTACTGGATAAGACAGCTGAGTTTCTACTTTATGAAGAATCCGATATGGAAGACGAGGCTTATTATGGCTTTGATGAAGAAGCACCAGCCTTCGAAATCTCTCGTGATGATGATGCTACATGGGTGCTTTCAGGTGATAAACTAGAAAAACTCTTTACAATGACCAACTTTGACCGCGATGAGTCCATCATGAAATTCTCTCGTCAGTTGCGCGGTATGGGCGTTGACGAAGCACTTCGTGCGCGTGGTGCCAAAGACGGAGATTTGGTGCGCATCGGTAAGTTTGAGTTTGAATTTGTTGACTAAGGAGATATGTAATGGGTGATAAACCAATATCTTTTCGAGACGAAAATGGCAACTTTGTCTCAGCAGCAGATGTTTGGAATGCAAAAAAGCTGGAAGAACTCTTTAACCGGCTAAATCCGAATCGCAAACTTCGCCTTGAGCGAGAAAAATTGAAAGAAGATCAATAATTAAAACTAATCCTTTGAAATGAAGGAATGAGTGACAGTAGTCATGCTGCCTCATTCCATATTTCGAAGGATTTTTTATTGGAAAAAACAAAAAAAGCCAAATCCGATTTCTCGGAAATGGCTTTGTATCAACATTTGTTTTAATGTCAATACGGTTCTTATTTGAGACCGTATTTTTTGTTGAAACGATCCACACGTCCATCTGCTTGAGTGAACTTTTGACGTCCAGTGTAGAATGGGTGTGAGTCTGATGAAATTTCGACACGGATCAATGGGTAAGTTTCACCTTCGAATTCAACAGTTTCGTTTGAACGTTTAGTTGAACCGCTAAGGAACTTGTAGCCAGTAGTAGTGTCCATAAATACAACTTGACGGTATTCTGGGTGAATGTCTTTTCTCATTTTAAAAATTCCTTTCTGCCATGGACTCTTTGCGAGCCATAGATTAGTTACTTTGATAGTTTATCAAATTCTAAATGATTTGACAAGTCTTTTGGATGATTTTCTTACTTTTTTGCTCTTTCTTTTAATTTTTGATAAATCAAGTCAACCTCATCTTTGGAATAAGCATTAGCACCGCTGGCAAGTGGATGGCCGCCGCCGTTGTGTTGCTTGGCAATTTCATTGATTGGAGTAAACTTACTGCGCATCCGCACACGATAATGGCCGTCAGGCTGTTCGACAAAGATGGCCCACATCTGGACATCTTCGATCCGTCCGGGTGCAGCTACAATAGCTGAAGTATCAGCATCTGTCAGCTGATTTTCTTTCAATAATTGCTGAGATAGGATAACGCGCGCAGCACCATTCTCATCAATTTCTAGATTATCGTAAACGTAACCTTGCAGTTTGGCCACTTGATGCGTGATGGAGTCCATTTTTCGAGAAAGCTCTGAAAAATTAAAAGCGTATTGGCGAAGTTTGCCAGCTACCTCAAATGTGCGTGCAGTAGTTGTTGGATAGAGGAAGCGCCCTGTATCCCCAACAATGCCAGCATAAAGAAGTTTAGCGATATAGTCATTTACTTCTAAGTGATTTTCGAAAGCAAAAAGAGCGATAATTTCGCTTGTGCTACTAGCATCTGTATCAACCAGCAGCAAATCTCCGTAGGCATCATCGTTGGGATGATGGTCGATTTTAATCAAAAAGTCGCCTGTACTGTAGCGCTGATCATCAATGCGGGGAGTATTGGCTGTATCGCATACGATTACTAAGGCCTGCTCATAGTCAGCATCTGTGACCTCATCCATCTTTGCTAGCCAAGTAAGACTAGGCTCGTCGTAACCTGTTACTTTGATAGATTTTTCAGGAAAGTTGAGCTGGAGAAGTTTTTGTAAGCCGACTTGACTGCCAATTGCATCTGGGTCGGGGCGCATATGGCGGTGGATGATAATTTTATCGTATTCCTTAATTTTTTTCAGAATTTTACTATAGATACTCATTGTAAACCTCTTAAACTTTCTCTAGTTATTGTAGCACAAGAATTTTTATTTTTAAAATAAAAAAGATGTGTTATAATGAATGAAGATTATAATTTGGAGGGAACTATGACCTTAGCGAAAATTGTATTTGCCAGTATGACTGGAAACACCGAGGAAATTGCCGATATTGTGGCGGATAAGCTAAGAGAACTAGATGTAGAAGTTGAAGTGGACGAGTGTACCACTGTCGATGCAGAAGATTTCTTGGAAGCGGATATTACGATTGTAGCGACCTATACCTACGGTGACGGTGAGCTACCTGATGAAATGATGGACTTCTACGAAGACTTATCTGGATTGGACTTGTCTGGCAAGGTCTATGGGGTAGTCGGTTCAGGCGATACTTTTTATGATGAATTCTGCAAGGCTGTTGATGACTTTGATGCTGTTTTTGCGGCTACAGGAGCAGTGAAAGGTTCAGAATGTGTCAAAGTAGATCTTTCTGCAGAAGAAGATGACATTGAGCGCTTGGAAGCATTTGCGGAAGAATTGGTAAGTAAAGTTTAAAATGACAATATGGGAAGCGGCTGTGGCCGTTTTTCTTTTGTTAAAGTATTATTTTCTGACAATTCTCATGATTAGGAGTATAATATAGGTAAGCGTTATCCCTTAGATAAAGGAGGAATTTCTATGAAAGAACGCGACTATGCCTTTGGCTTCCATGATAATGTCAAGCCACTCTTTTCAACTGGTAAAGGTTTGACCGAAGAAGTAGTTCGAGAAATCTCAGAAATCAAGAATGAGTCCCAGTGGATGCTGGACTATCGCCTCCGCTCTTTGGAACTTTTTCATAAGCTACCCATGCCCGACTTTGGACCAGATTTATCAGGTATTCGCTTTGATGATATTATCTACTATCAGAAACTAAGCGGAGATCGGGCTCGCAGTTGGGATGAAGTTCCAGAGGAGATTAAGAAAACCTTTGACCGCTTGGGAATTCCAGAAGCTGAGAAGCAGTTTCTGTCTGGAGCTGTGGCCCAGTACGAATCGGAAGTGGTTTACCACAATATGAAGGAAGAATTTGCCAAGTTGGGGATTATCTTTACTGATACGGATACGGCTGTTCAGGAATATCCGGACTTGGTCAAGCAGTATTTTGGTACTGTGATTTCAAATGCTGAGCATAAATTTTCTGCGCTTAATAGTGCGGTTTGGTCTGGCGGAACCTTTATCTATGTGCCCAAGAACGTCCAGTGCCAAGTTCCTGTTCAGACCTATTTTCGAATCAATGGTGAAAATGCCGGCCAGTTTGAGCGCTCCTTGATGATTATTGAGGAGGGCGGTTCTATCCAGTATATCGAGGGGTGTACAGCACCGACCTATACAAGCAATAGTCTTCATGCTGCAAATGTCGAAATCATTGTCAAAAAGGATGCCTTTTTCCGCTATACAACCATTCAAAACTGGTCGGACAATGTCTATAATCTTGTAACGGAGCGGGGGATTGTTGAGGAGGGTGGCACCTTAGAGTGGATTGATGGGAACTTAGGCAGTAAGGTCAATATGAAATATCCTTGTAGCATTCTTAATGGCCGCAACGCAAGAACTTCTGTTCTCTCTATGTCCTTTGCCAACTATGGCCAGCACTTGGATGCGGGCTGCAAGGTCTTTCATAATGCTCCTAAGACATCCAGTACCTTGATTTCTAAATCAGTGGCCAAGGATGGTGGAAAGACAGACTATCGTGGTCAGGTTCGCTTTGGGAAGAATAGCGCTGGCTCCAAATCTCATATCGAGTGCGATACCATTCTGATGGATGGTGAATCCAGTTCTGACACCATTCCTTTTAATGAAATCCATAATTCCAATGTCGCGCTAGAGCATGAAGCCAAGGTTTCCAAAGTGTCTGAAGATCAGCTCTACTATCTCATGAGTCGAGGCATCAGCGAAGAAGAAGCCACAGCTATGATTATCAACGGATTTATGGAACCCATTACTAAGGAACTTCCAATGGAATACGCCGTCGAACTCAACCAACTCATCAACATGAGTATGGAAGGCTCAGTTGGTTAAAAAGGTCCAGTGGACCTTTTTAATCTGCGGATAAAAATTCGCTTTTGCGAGTTCCCTTTAATAATGTCCGGGAGACTGTTTTAGGTTGCGGATAAGCACTCGGTTAAGCGAGTGCTCTTTAATAAGGTTCGGGGAACCTTTTTAATCTATAGATAGGAGCTGTTTTAGGTTGCAGATAAAGACTCGCCCTTACGAGTTCACT
>CAJPQE010000080.1:0-8511 GCA_905372795.1 Streptococcus cristatus
TTGAACTTTTGGACTTAGTTGCCATTGGTACCATTGCCGATATGGTCAGTCTGACAGGGGAAAATCGGATCTTGGTCAAATACGGCCTTTCCGTCCTCAAAAATACCCAGCGAGTAGGACTTCAGGAACTCTTCAAAATCGCTGGTATTCAGCCAGATGAACTGGATGAAGAAACAGTTGGTTTCCAACTTGCTCCCCGACTCAATGCCTTGGGACGGCTGGATGATCCCAATCCAGCGATTGAGCTTTTGACTGGCTTTGACGACGAAGAAGCTCGTGACATTGCTCTTATGATCAACCAGAAAAATGACGAGCGTAAGGAAATTGTCCAGCAGATTTATGAAGAAGCACAAACCATGCTGGATTCTAAGAGACCAGTGCAGGTGTTGGCTAAGGAAGGCTGGAATCCTGGTGTGCTAGGGATTGTCGCTGGGCGCTTGCTGGAAGAGCTGCACCAGCCAGTCATAGTGCTTAATATTGAGGATGGCATTGCTAAGGGTAGCGCTCGCAGTATTGAAGCGGTCAATATTTTTGAGGCCTTGGACAGTCATCGTGATCTCTTTGTAGCCTTTGGTGGCCATGCTGGAGCAGCTGGAATGACACTTGAAGCAGACAAGCTGGCGGAGCTTGCTGACATCTTGACAGCTTACATCTTAGACAATGATTTGGATTTGACTGGCAAAACAACACTCTATTTAGACGAGGAGTTGCAGCTGCCAGAACTGACCCTTGATACACTCAAAAGCTTCGAAAAACTGGCGCCTTTTGGTATGGACAATAAGAAGCCTCTTTTTTACCTCAAGGACTTTAAAGTGGACAATGCTCGGACTATGGGGGCTGGCAATAGCCATCTCAAGCTGAAAATTTCTCAGGAAGACGCATCTTTCGAAGTAGTAGCTTTTGGGCAAGGAAGCCTGGCGACAGAATTTGCCCAGACCAAGAATCTAGAGCTAGCTGTTAGTCTCTCTGTCAATAAATGGAATGGACAGACCAGTCTCCAGCTCATGCTGGTAGATGCTCGTGTGGACGGCGTACAGCTTTTCAATATCCGCAGCAAAAATGCGACGCTGCCTGACAAGGTTCCAGTTTTGCGTTTCACAGAGGAATTGCCGGATTTGACAAATAGCAAAGCAGTTGTAGTTTACGACCTGCCCGATGACTTGCAGGATTTGAAGAAAATTCTTCAGTCTCAAGATTTCGAAGCGATTTACTTTAAGAATGAGATTACCAAACCTTACTATCTGACCGGTTATGGTACTCGTGAGCAATTTGCTAAACTCTACAAGACCATCTACCAGTTCCCCGAGTTTGACGTTCGCTATAAACTCAAAGAGTTGGCGGCTTACCTGAAAATCGACCCGATTCTCTTGGTTAAAATGATTCAGATTTTTGAAGAGCTGGGCTTTGTCAGCATCACCGAAGGCGTCATGACGGTCAATAAAGAAGCTGAAAAGAAAGAAATTGACAGTAGTCATATTTACCAAGACCTCAAGCGCGTGGTCAAAGAACAAGAACTCATGGCACTGGGCACCGTGCAGGAGATTTACGACTATCTCATGGATTGCTAGGGAAAAGGCCTCCTTGTTTTACAAATCTTTCATATCTAAAAAAATTGAAAGACTGTTAGAGCCTTTTTGGATAAAACATGGTATAATAGAGAGTAAAAAATTTTTTGAAAGAAAGAACATTATGAATTTAAAAGATTACATTGCAACCATTGAAAACTACCCAACGGAAGGGATTCTCTTCCGTGATATTAGCCCTTTGATGGCTGATGGAAATGCCTACAGCTATGCCGTTCGTGAAATTGTTCAGTATGCGACTGACAAGGAAATCGACATGATCGTCGGTCCAGAAGCGCGTGGCTTTATCGTAGGATGTCCAGTTGCCTTTGAATTAGGAGTTGGCTTTGCTCCTGTCCGTAAGCCAGGCAAACTTCCTCGTGAAGTTATCTCAGCTGACTATGAAAAAGAGTATGGTGTAGATACTCTGACTATGCATGCGGATGCAATCAAACCTGGTCAACGCGTTCTGATTGTTGATGATCTTCTTGCGACTGGTGGAACTGTTAAGGCAACCATTGAGATGATTGAGCGTCTTGGTGGCGTAGTGGCTGGCTGTGCCTTCCTTATCGAGCTGGATGAGCTCAAAGGCCGTGAAGCAATTGGCGATTATGACTACAAGGTATTGATGCACTACTAAAGATATAGCTTATTACTATATCTAGTTAGAGAAAAAGTATAATTGAAAACTATATCTCCTTTGAGTATAATAGGTATATTAAACAAAAGGAGATATTTTCATGCCTATCAAGATTGATAAGAAGCTTCCCGCAGTTGAAATTTTAAGCTCTGAGAATATATTTGTCATGGATGATGACCGGGCAGACCACCAAGATATTCGTCCTCTGAATATTTTGGTACTCAATCTCATGCCCCAGAAAATGGTAACGGAAACACAGATTTTGCGTCATTTGGCCAATACGCCTTTGCAGCTGACCATTGAGTTTCTTTATATGACTTCTCATACATCGAAGACCACTCAGGCGGAGCACATGCAGACCTTTTACAAGACTTTTGATGAGGTCAAACATCGTTTCTTTGATGGCTTGATTATCACAGGAGCGCCAGTAGAGCATCTGCCCTTTGAGGCAGTAGACTATTGGGAGGAATTCCAGCAGGTGATTGAATGGTCCAAGACTCATGTCTTTTCGACTTTACATATCTGTTGGGGAGCACAGGCTGGCCTTTATGCCCGCTATGGCGTAGATAAGCACCAGATGGAAGAGAAACTTTCGGGTGTTTACGAGCAGTCGGCTCCAAGCAATAATCTGCTTTTTAGAGGCTTTGATGATGAATTTATCACGCCTCATTCAAGGCATACAGAAGTACTGAAAGAAGACATTCTGAATCTGACCAATCTAGAAATTCTCTCTGAGGGCGAAAAGACTGGCTTGTCTGTTTTGGCAAGCCGTGACTTGCGAGAGGTGTATAGCTTTGGTCATATGGAGTACGACCGTGATACCCTTGCCAAGGAGTATTTCCGTGACTTGGAAGCGGGCAAGGATCCTCATATTCCTGAGAATTACTTCAAGAATGATGATGTGAATACGACTCCTTGTCTGCGCTGGAGTTTGGCGGCAGCTCTCTTTTTCAGTAATTGGGTCAATTATGCAGTCTATCAAGAAACACCATTTGATTGGCAAAGTCCAGAGAATGATGCATCCTTCTTTGCTTATTTATAAAGAGGTACTATGACTTATTTAGCAGCTTACAAAAACGGCAACTTGGTTCTTCCAAGTGCCCTCTTTTTGCATTTTAAAGACATTTTTGATTCCAGTGATGATTTTTTGGTCTGGCAGTTTTTTTATTTGCAAAATACCACTTCATTGGAAGAATTTGCGCCCAGTCAGATTGCGGAGCATATTGGCAAGACCTTGTCCGAGGTCAATCGTTCCATGTCCCATCTGACAGAAAAAGGCTTGCTCCAGTACAGAACCATTGAACTGAATGGGGAAATTGAAGCGATTTTTGATGCTTCACCAGCCTTAGAAAAGCTAGATGAGCTTTTGGAGACTTCTGGTCCTACTGGGTCAAGGCCAGTGTCGGATGGTAACCTTCTTAAGGAACTGGTTGAAACCTTCCAGCAAGAGCTAGGTCGTCTTTTGACTCCATTTGAAATTGAGGATTTAACCAAGACCATTAAGGACGATCAAACCAATCCAGACCTGGTCAAGGCTGCTTTACGCGAAGCGGTTTTCAATGGCAAGCCTAATTGGAAATATATCCAGGCCATCTTGCGTAATTGGCGGCGGGAAGGCATTACAACCCAAGCTCAGGTAGAAGCCAAACGGGCGGAGCGTGAAGCAAGTAATCCACAGAATGTAACGGTTTCGGATGATTTCCTCAATGCCATGAATTTGTGGAAGGACTAGTTACAAGTAAGTGTGGTGGGGTTGTGCGAAATGTTTGAAGATTTTGCTTTTCTTTCTACTATCTAGTTTCAGATTTAAAGATCTTCAAGTTATTATAAATAGTTCCAACTCCGAGTGGTTGCTCAGTAATCGCTGGCTATTGAGCAATTATCTACCATTTTAATAGTTTCTGAACATAACAAGGCGAGACTGAAACATTTTTTGTTTCAGTCTCTTTTTTGTTTTAGAACCTGTGATTTTGAGGGATTGTGATATAATGAAAAGGTATGTTGATGATTCCATAAACAAAAGGAGAAGCAAAGATGGGACAAATTAAATCAAACACTATTTCAGCTGGATCTGCTATTAGCGAGCTAGTTGGAGTTGATACTAGCAATGCACAAAATCAACAAGTTGAATTTTTCTATACAACAGGGATTGCTGGAATGGAAGCTGGCCGTCAAGCCTGCAATCAAATGCTGCAGGCTATCAGTGACTTCAGTTCGGCCGTCTTAACTCAGGCCAATAAATTTCCAGAAATTGCTGCAAAAATTGAGAAACGTGATATAGAGCAGGCTAAGCGCTGGGAGAGGTAAAATGAAGGTAGATAAAAGCGAAAAAGAACGCCAAGCACTTTACGAAAAAATTCTCAAAGTTGACGAAAAAGAAGACAAATTTATAGCTCTCAAACATCAATACGAAGATTCTCTGGTAAATTTTGCGACGGATTTCCAATATTTGACGACTCGAATGGAAAATCTACTTTATGAGTATCCGCAAAATACTGCTTCCCTCAGTCGTGATTTAGCAGAGACTCAGCATCTTAACCAACAGGTTAAGAACTATGTGGATATTCAGATGGATGAACTAGAAAAGCTCGGTCGTCAAACAAGAAAGACTCTGGAAGAAGAGCGAGAAAAACTGACCAAAGAAAGGAATAGTCTGCCATGGGAGTGAAATATAGTGCAACAGATTCAGCCCAGCTTATCCAAGCGATGACTAGCAACCTGCAGGTAGCTAATCAGGTGACCGATCGTCTATCTAGTGGCTGCGATCACTTGATTGCCTCTTTGGAGTCGGGTGAGCTGCAGGGAGCGGCTTATACAGCGGGAAAAGGCTTATTTACAGAAATTATAATCCCTGCTATCAAAAAGCTACAAGCTGCTATTGATGATATTCAGGAGGAGCTGAATTCTTATAAATATGCTGACTCCACCGTATCTGAGTATGGGATACTGGATCTTGACTTGCTGAAAGAACAGTTGGAAACAAAACAGGAGATGTTGGAGAAAACCCAAGCTCAGCTGGCAGAGCATCAATTTCTATTTCGCCGGATTATTGATGGACTTGCAGGGGTATTAGCTGACAATCTGTCCAAGACGAATGCTCTGACAGTGCTGGAAAACCAGCTAAATATCGGCATTCGGGAAATTCAGGAAAAAATTGACAAACTTGAATGGTTTGTGGCAGATGTTTCAAAATACTTTACAGACAGTCTAGAAATTTTGAGACTAGCTATTCAAGGAGCAGTGTCATTGAGTCAAATCACAATTGATGCAGAAGGAAACTACTATACAAATGGTGCGGATATGTCTTGGGTTTCAAAACTGAAAAATGAAGAAATTCGTACTTATGGAAGAGGAGTAGATCCTAAGATTTCTTTGATTAATCAGAGTATCAGAGAATTGATGCTGCCTGATGAAGCAGCGGCTTACTATCGTAAATACTTGCTGGCCTACTTAGAGGGGAAACCTTCTAGCGACTGGCCAATCTTGATTCAAGAATTCAATCAATCTTTACGCTTTGATCATGAGGGGAATATACTGACTTTTATACCTACCAAAGTTAGTGATGTCCCAGTTGTTGGTGAAGTGTGGGTTGTTCTAAAAAATGGTAATTTTGATGAAGAATACACTCAGCGTCTGAATGATGAGCGAGGTGGGCAATTCTGGGAAAGTATCCGAGAAAATGCGGCAGAATTCTTAGCGGGCCTAGGAAGTATTGCCCTTGGTGCTATGATTGATACAATAAGCTTAGGAGGAGGGGCGGCAGGCTTAGTAGTTTCTATACCAAGTTTTGGGACTTTAACTATTCCCATAGAAACAGCGGCAGCGGCTGGTTTTGCGACAGGAGCGACGATAATTGCTGGTGGCACATATGCCGTTAATGATGCTATTATCAAGACTTGGACAGCTAATGCTAGTTTGAATGTCAGCTTTGCCCAGAGCTATGACAGCTGGAAGGCAAATAAACCGACGAGTAAGACTTTTGGAAAAAAAGTTTCTGGACGAGTTAAAGGTAAAAAGCTTGATAACATTCGAGTTGATGCGGAGCCAGATAGTGGGAAAATCCAAGTTCAATCGGGGAGTGGGAAATCAGGTTATGACCTCGACATAGATATCGAGGTTTCAAGGATTTCAAGTAGGCAGGATATTGTAGAATGGGTAAATAAACAGTCTGACCTAAAAGGACTTGGTCAAGGTGCAAAAGAGGAAATTATCAAAAATATGTGGAAAGCTTTTAAATACTTGATGCAATAAGGAGTGAATAATGAAATTATACTTAAAAGGTGATTATACAAAAAGAGTACCTTATGGTTATTTGGAACTAGCTGGAAAAATGTGGTTTCCAGAAGAAAAGCAAGTTTCTTACTCAAATGCTGGGAATAATGATGCATTACAAGAGGATTTTTCTGTAAATTTATCCTTGAGGAAAAGTACTGCAGATAAGCGATGGTCTAGTGTCCCACTAAAGGAAGGGGTACGAAGTCTCTTTTCACATATTGAGGAATGTATTGAGATAGAGTTTGAAGATGCGTTTGCTACGGATTATAATGAAAAGGGAGACTATCTCCGTATTTTAACCACCCATCTAGAAGTTTTGACAGTTGATAAACGGGCTATGTACATTATGGCGCTTGAGATTGCAAAGGTGATTGACGGGCAAATTAGCGAGGATAATAAGAAGACATGGCTAACAGTCGAGAAGTTTAGGAAAAAGCACGAGGCTATTCTATCTCTAACTTTTGATGAAGCAAATGAACGAAGTTTGACTGAAATTCAAACGATGGATGTGGTAGACGACCCTCTTTGGGAGGAAGAAGCCACTCGTCGAAAAGAATATATACTAGCACATGGAGGCGATATCTCAGATTTATGAGACTATACATCAAAGGTGATTATGCTAAAAAAATAACATTTACTACTAGAGAACTAGTTTGGAAGATGTGGTTTAAGGAACGGAATGGCAAGAAAATAAGTTACTCCAACGTTGGTGATGATGAGATGCTGCAAGAAGATTTTTATTTCGGAGCAGAGTTGCGCAAATGGGCTTCAGTTGACGAAAGATGGGATAAGGCTCCTTTTATAATTCCGAGCAATCCTTGGTTGTCCTTGCAATATGAAGATATTGAACTTGAATTTGAACATGCCTTTATTTCCGACGACCGCGAAAAAGGGGAGTTTCTTCGAATTGCCTCAACTCATGTAGATATTTTAATGGTTGACAAGCGCGCTTTATACGTTATGGCTATTGAAGTAGCATCTGCCATTGATGGTCAGATTAGCGAAGACGGCAAGCAAAGTTGGCTAAGTGTAGAAGAATTTAAGGAATATCACAAGGATGTTCTTTCACTGACTTATGATGAAGCTGTTGAAATCAGTTTGGAAGAATTAAAGACAATGGTACCGGTAAGAGATCCTCTATGGGAAGAGGAGGAAAGGCTTCGAGAAGAATATATCAAAATCCATGGTGAACGTGTTTATGACGACGAGGAAGATGAGTGAGAATTTATATTAAAGGTGATTACACCAAAGAAATTCCGTTTGATTATTTAGAACTAGCGAAGAGAATGTGGTTTGATACTAAAGATGGTAAGCGAGTAGATTTTTCTTATTTTGGAAATACTCGCCCATTTAAAACAGACCCAACTATTCACTTAAAATTAAATAAGTGGATGCATGATAATAGATGGAATAATGTTCGGTTGAAAGAAGGAATTACCAACGAATTTGGAAGTCATGTATATGAAAACCTTGAATTAGATTTTGAAGATAATCCAGCAACAGACTATCGAGAAAAAGGAGACTGTCTACGTTTAGCTTCTACCCACCTTGATCTTCTAACTGTTGATAAACGTGCTTTCTATATTATGGCTATTGAGATTGCGACTGCCATTGACGGTCAGATTAGCGAAGATGATAAAGAGAGTTGGTTAAGTGTGGAGGAATTTAAAAGTCGGCATGAAGATATCCTTTCGATGAGTTATGAACAGGCTAATGAGGTGAGTCTTGAAGAAATTCCATTTATGGACGATGTGAGAGACCCAATTTGGGAAGAAGATGACCGCAGAAATGAGGAATACATCAAAACCCATGGAGAAGTGGAGTTGGATGACGAGGACGAATGAAATTATACTTAAAAGGCGATTATACAAAAAAGATACCTTATGGTTATTTAGAACTAGCTGGCAAAATGTGGTTTCCAGAAGATGAGCAAATTTCTTACTCAAATGCTGGGAACAATGATGCATTACAAGAAGATTTTTTCTCAAATTTATCCTTGAGGAAAGGCACTGCTGATAAGAGATGGTCTAGTGT
>CAJPQE010000081.1:0-8482 GCA_905372795.1 Streptococcus cristatus
CGCGTCGGGATTTTCAGTCAGATTTTTGCAGACATTGGTGATGAGCAGTCGATTGAGCAGAGTCTATCAACTTTCTCTAGCCACATGACCAATATCGTCTCTATTTTAGAGCAGGTTGATAGCGATAGTCTGGTTCTGCTAGACGAGCTGGGAGCTGGGACTGACCCGCAGGAGGGTGCAGCTCTGGCTATTGCTATCTTGGAAGATTTGCGGCTAAGGCGGATTAAAACAATGGCGACGACCCACTATCCTGAGCTCAAAGCCTATGGGATTGAGACGGATTGGGTGGAAAATGCCAGCATGGAATTTGATACAGATAGTTTGCGTCCGACCTATCGCTTTATGCAGGGAGTGCCTGGCCGCTCCAATGCCTTTGAAATTGCTCGGCGTTTGGGCTTGTCGGAAGTTATCGTTGGCCACGCCCAAGAGCAGACCGATACAGACAGTGATGTCAATCGGATAATTGAGCGCCTAGAGGAGCAGACGCTGGAAAGCCGCAAGCGCTTGGATAATATCCGCGAAGTAGAGCAGGAAAATCTCAAATTTAACCGAGCCCTCAAAAAACTTTACAATGAGTTTAACCGAGAAAAGGAAACCGAGCTCAATAAGGCACGCTTGGAAGCCCAGGAAATCGTGGATATGGCCTTGTCAGAGAGTGAGAGCATTCTCAAAAATCTCCATGACAAGTCCAGTCTTAAACCGCATGAGATTATTGAAGCCAAGGCTCAGCTTAAAAAGTTGGCGCCAGCAACCGTTGATTTATCAAAGAATAAGGTGCTCAAGCAGGCCAAGAAAAATCGGGCGCCCAAGGTGGGAGATGATATCCTGGTCACCAGCTATGGTCAGCGGGGAACCTTGGTCAAGCAGCTCAAGGACGGGCGCTGGGAAGCCCAGGTCGGTCTTATCAAGATGACACTAGAAGAGCAGGAATTTAATCTTCTCAAGGATGAAAAGGAGGCGCAGCCTAAGCGCAAGCAGGTCAATGTGGTCAAGCGAACCAATACCAAAGGTCCAAGAGCCAGACTAGATCTGCGTGGCAAGCGTTACGAAGAGGCTATGGAAGAGCTTGATGCCTTTATTGATCAAGCCCTTCTCAATAATATGGCCCAGGTGGATATTATCCACGGTATCGGAACGGGAGTTATCCGTGAAGGAGTAACTAAATACCTCCGCCGTAACAAGCAGGTCAAGTCCTTCGGCTATGCCCCGCAAAATGCTGGTGGCAGTGGCGCGACGATTGTAATCTTTAAGTAGGGAAGCATCGGACACTCCGTAGCAAATATTTTCTTTTCCTCTTTGTTTGGTGTACAATATTATCAAAAGTAAGCTATTCAAAGGAGAAGATTTATGGTAGCAGCAGTTACAGATGCAACATTCGCTGAAGAAACAAAAGACGGACTGGTTCTGATTGATTTTTGGGCAACTTGGTGCGGTCCATGTCGCATGCAGGCGCCTATCTTGGAGCAGTTAGCAGGAGAAGTTCATGAGGACGAACTGAAAATCCTCAAAATGGATGTGGATGAAAATCCAAATACTGCCCGCGAATTCGGCATTATGTCCATTCCGACCCTTTTGTTCAAGAAAGACGGTCAAGTCGTTAAGCAAGTAGCTGGTGTTCATACGAAGGAGCAACTGAAGGCTATTTTGGCAGAATTAAGTTAAGAAAGAAGCCCTAGGCTTCGATTTAGATTGAAGACAAAGTTCTTAGAACACCAGTTTCTAAGGGCTTTTCTTTGTGTAAAGTTGCATAAAAGATGTAAGAAGAGTTGCGAGGTGTTTTCCATGTTTCACAAAGAAAAACCAGATTATAATCGTCTCTAATATAGTTTTTATATAATAGACGAATTGCCCCAAAAGATTACTTCCTTTGACAAGTGGAATCAAGGATTGATTTGGCTATATATGACTTGGTTGAAGATACCTGTGGCCCAGTTATAATGGGTCGTAAACCAAAGAAAATCTGAGAGGAAATGAGACATAACTAAAAGCTCTTCAAGCAGAAAATGAATGCCTAAGAACGGAGGATGCTGTTCTAAAAATGTTTATAAAATTTCAATTGAAGGAGGAAAAGAGAGAAGAAAAACGGAAATTATCCAAGGATTGCTAATTGAGTTTTCTTTTGATTTTCTTCTAAAGATTGTCGAAATTGCTCGCTCACCGAACTTGGAATAAGTAAAAACTATGTTGGAGGAAGCATTTACAGAGAAATACTAGGGAAATACCAATCTTTACAGAGACCAAGTCTGATAACATCAACACGCTTCTTATCATCAATTTTTGGAGAGTGAGGGGATTCAGCCATCCATGTCACGCAAGGGAAATAGCCCTGACAACGGTATGAAGGAGTCCTTCTTGGGAATTCTTAAGTCTGAGATGTTTTATGGTTATGAGAAGACGTTTCAGTCACTTAATCAATTGGAACAAGCTATTGTGAACTACATTGATTACCACAACAACAAACGAGTTGAAGTCAAATTGAAAGGACTCAGCCCTGTGCAATGCAGAACTAAGTCCTTTACTTAAATTATTGTCTAACCTTTTGAGATTGGTACATTTTTCTTGTTATGAGAAAGTTTTCTATTGCCAGACATCCTGTATTTGCGAGATTTGAGCTTGGGCTTGTTTCTCAAAAACCTTGTATTTATAAGTCAAGTCTTGAGCCATTTCCTTGATATTGTCTCGCTGTTCTTGGATAATGGCGAGATTGTGCTGGATGTTAGCTAAATTATCTTGAATTTTATCCAAGATATCGGATGTTTCGACGACTTCTTGGCTAATTGTCTTCCGACTTTTGACCAAATGGTAGCTGGCCCAGGCTGCGCCTGTGAAAAGCATGAGATTTGAAAATTTCATAGTCCCTCCTTAGGCTTGAGTAATCTTTTCAGCCAATTGAGCTAAGGCTGGAAAATCTGGTTCGTGGGTTTCAAAGCTGATTTGTAGACCGTCTGTCTCTTCATAGCGAGGAGCTAGGTGGACATGGGTATGAAAGACGGTCTGGCCGGCGATTTCCTCGTTGTTGTTAAGGATGTTCATGCCTTTGGCACCTGTCACTTTCATAACTTTGCGGGCGATGTCTGGGACACGAGCGAAGAGCTGGCTTGTGCTATCTGCATCCATTTCCAAAAGATTTCTGAAATGCTGCTTGGGAACGACCAAAGTATGGCCTGGAGTGACCTGAGAAATGTCTAGAAAGGCGACTACTTGGTTATCTTCATAAACTTTAGAAGACGGGATTTCCCCTGCGATAATCTTACAAAAAATACAATCAGCCATAAATGATACCTCTATTCGCTAGATTTTGTTATAATATAAGAACTATTATACCAGATTTGGAGAAAATATGTTAGAAATCAAAGAGCTTACGGGCGGCTATGTAAATATCCCGGTTTTAAAGGATGTCAGCTTTGAAGTGGGCAATGGCCAGCTAGTTGGTTTGATTGGTCTCAATGGTGCTGGTAAATCCACTACCATCAATGAAATTATCGGTTTATTGACACCTTACAAGGGAGAAATTCGGATTGATGGTTTGCAGCTGGGAGAAAATCCTAGCGCTTACCGTAAGAAGATTGGCTTTATCCCAGAGACACCGAGTCTTTATGAGGAGCTGACCCTGCGTGAGCATATTGAAACGGTGGCCATGGCTTACGATATCGAGCAGGAAGTCGCTTTTGAGCGCGTGGAGCGCCTCTTAACTATCTTCCGACTCAAGGATAAGTTGGACTGGTTTCCAGTGCATTTCTCTAAGGGGATGAAGCAGAAAGTCATGATTATCTGTGCTTTCGTGGTGGATCCTAGTCTTTTTATCGTGGATGAGCCCTTTTTGGGGCTGGATCCGGTAGCTATTGCAGATCTTATCCAGCTCTTGGATGAGGAAAAGAAAAAAGGTAAGTCCATCCTCATGAGTACCCATGTTTTGGACTCAGCTGAGAAGATGTGCGATAGTTTTGTAATCTTGCACAAGGGTCAAGTGCGGGCCAAGGGCAGCTTGACTGAGTTGCGGGTCCAATTTCAAATGCCGGATGCTAGTCTCAATGACATCTATCTAGCCCTGACAGAAGAGGCGGCGCTATGAAAGAAGTATTTGCTAAACGCAAGCAGGATTTCCGTCAGCGCTGTCTGAAGTATCTGCGCTATGTTCTCAATGATCACTTTGTCCTGTTCCTATTGATTTTTCTCGGATTTCTGGCAGTTCAGTACAATCAATTGCTGCGGAATTTTCCTAGTCAGTCTTGGCCAATCGTAGCCGGATTAGTCTTATTCTCTGTGCTCATTCTTCCTTTTGGACATATCGCAACCTATCTGGAAAAGCCGGATATGCTCTTTTTGCTGGTGCAGGAGCGGGTGGTCATTGAGTTTGTCAAGGGACAAATCCAGCGTTCTTATATTCTCTTTGGCCTGCTGCAAACCTTGTTGCTGATCTTGCTAGCACCGCTGTTTTTGGCTCTAGGTTTGCCAATCTGGGGCTTTGGACTGTACTGTCTCTTCATGTTATTCCTAAAATGGCTAGTCTTTCAGTTCAAAGGGCGTCGCTTTTTCTTGTTTGACCGTCTCAATTGGCAATATGCAATCGCAGCTGAGGAAGGTCGTAAGCAGAAAGTTCTTCGTTTCTTTGCCCTCTTTACAAATGTGAAAGGCATTTCTAATAGTGTCAAAAGAAGAGCTTATTTGGACGGGTTGACGAGGTTTTTGCCTAAGACCCATGCTAAGACTTGGCAAAATATGTTTTTACGCTCCTATCTGCGCAATGGCGATTTATTCCCTCTGACCTTGCGTCTTCTACTTTTAGCCCTCTTAACGATTGTCTTCGTCAGCCAGTCTTGGATTGCTGCAGGTTTTGTTGTCCTTTTCAACTATCTTTTGCTCTTTCAGTTGCTGGCTTTGTACGAAGCCTTTGATTATCAGTATTTAACCCAGCTTTTCCCGCTGGATAGCAAGTCTAAAATCAAGGGCGCAAGACAAGTTATTACAGGGATTGGACATAGTGTTTTGCTTTTTGAAATGCTAGTGGCAGTGCTCTTTTTCCAAGATAAGATGGCAGTGTTAGCAATGCTTGGAGTGACAATCTTTTTGTATCTAGTCTATTTGCCATATAAACTAAAAAGATTGGTTGACTAAAAGAATGAAAATTAGTAAAATAGTGAGGAAACTTTTTAAGGAGGGGAATCATGGTCTTGGTTGATAACGAGCTAGCCCTGACACCAATAGCTGGTAAGAGCGGAAAGGCCTATATGGGAACTTATCCAGACGGGGGGCGAGTTTTCGTCAAGATGAATACGACCCCGATTCTGGCAGGCTTAGCCAGAGAACAAATTGCTCCGCAACTTCTGTGGAGTCGACGCTTGCCAGATGGCAATGTCATGAGTGGACAAGAATGGCTTTCAGGTGCCATATTAACGCCTAATGATATGTCTAAAAAGCAAGTAATCAATATTTTAACGCGTTTGCATCGGTCGAAGCCTCTGATGACTCAGTTAGCCAAATTGGGTTATATTTTAGAAACGCCAATCGATCTAATCAATAGCTGGCTTAATCAAGCGCCGGTCGTTTTGAGGAACAATCAGTACCTGCAATCTATTATTCGGGATTTGCGGCAAACGGTACCTGCTTTTCGTGAAGACTATGCAACGATTGTCCACGGTGATGTACGACATAGCAACTGGTTTCAGACGGACAGTGGCTTGATTTATTTGGTGGATTGGGATTCGGTTCGCTTGACGGACAGAATGTTGGATGTTGCTCATATATTGAGTCACTATATCCCAGATACCAATTGGCAGGAGTGGTTGACCTACTACGGTTATAAGTACAATGACAAGGTTATCAAAAAACTGTATTGGTTTGGTCAATACTCTTATCTGATGCAGATTGCTAAATATTACGAAAACAATGATTTAGAAAATGTGAACCGGGAGATTTACGCCTTACGCAACTTCCGTTCTAAGTATGGAAAGGTAAGATGAGAGTAAGAAATCGTAAGGGGGCAACAGAGTTATTAGAGGCTAACCCCCATTATGTGGTCCTAAATCCGACTGATGCTAAGGGAAAATGGAAGGAAATTTTTGGTAATGACCATCCGATCCACGTTGAAGTCGGAAGTGGTAAGGGGGCTTTTATCACAGGAATGGCCAAGGTTAATCCAAACATTAATTACATTGGGATTGACATTCAGAAGTCTGTCCTCAGTTATGCCTTGGATAAGGTTTTGGAAGCTGGTGTACACAATATCAAGCTACTTTGGGTGGATGGTTCGGAATTGACCAACTATTTTGCAGACGGAGAAATTGACCGACTTTACCTGAATTTCTCTGATCCATGGCCTAAGAAACGGCATGAAAAACGTCGCTTGACCTATAAGTCTTTCTTAGATACCTTCAAGCAAATTTTGCCAGAAAAAGGTGAAATCCACTTCAAGACGGATAACCGTGGCTTGTTCGAATACAGCCTGGTCAGCTTTTCGCAGTATGGCATGGTTCTCAAAGGTGTTTGGCTGGATCTTCATGCCAGTGACTTTGAAGGCAATGTCTTGACTGAATATGAGCAAAAATTCTCTAGCAAGGGTCAGGTTATTTACCGAGTCGAAGCAGAATTTCAATAAAAATAAAGAGAGTCCTAAATAGATTTTCTATCTCAATGTCGGGTTTTATGACCGATTTTTGTTGAATAGAGCCCTGTGGGGGCTCTTTTTTATTTTGTTTTGATTATCAAACTATAAAGATTATTTTTGTTGCTTTCATTCTCTTGAAACGGCGTCGCTAAAGCTTTTTGCTATCCCTATAATATGATATTACACTTTTGTTACAGAAAAAAATTAGATAGTAAAATCCTTGATATAATAGGAAAAAAGCGGTATAATTATTGGTATGGTTTGATGTCCAAACTTTTGGCATTAGAACCACCAATCATATGTTATAAAATACTTTGCTGCTCAGGCGTTAAGGTGTTGAGTAATAGGTGGTTGAACTATATTTTAAAAAGGAGAGATGTTCATGGATAAAAATGCGAGACGCAGATTAAACCGTGCGAGTGCTGAGAAACGACTTCGATACTCAGTCCGTAAGTTTAATGTGGGCGTGGCCTCTGTAGCAGTCGCAGCTTTCATGTTCTTTGGGGGGAATGTCGTTTCAGCCGATACGTTAGCTAAGACGGATTCTTCAAGCACCTCTACGGAGAAAACGACCTCTGTGCCAGATTCAGGAGAAGATTCGGGAGCGAATGATTCTGACTCCGAGTCGGCCATAGAAAAGAATTCTACCGTAGCAACTGTCGCTGAAAGCAACGCAGTTTCAAGTGCAGCATCTACAGCATCTTCTACCTCTGCTGAAGACCTATCAAGCAAAGTAGAAGAAAAAACTGTTAAATCAGAAGTTACTTCAAAAAGTGAAGCGACTTTGAAGGAAGCTACTTCACAAGTGTCTAAAGCTTCAGTAGCGACTAGCCAATCAACCGCTGCAACTCAGTCTGAGGCTCGAGTTAGCCCAGCTACTTCAGCTACTGCAGAGTCAACTGCGGTTTCATCTGAAGCAGCTACAGAATCAACTGCTGCTGTAGAACCTGCTAAGGTATCAGTTGAAAAGGCAGCTAGCCAAGCAGCTAGTTTGGCAACAGCTAGCCAAGCAGCAAATGCAGTAGCCAAAAGTGAAGCTAATTCAACATTAGCAGCTGCTCAAAGCGAAGTAAATAAAGGTTATGCTGATTTCCGTAAATCAGGAGAGAGTGGTTTCCGTTCATTTGACCCACAAACAGGGAAGACAACTGTAACAAAAGAAAACTTCCTTGACTACTTCAGATTGAATGGTTCAGCTACCTATAATTCATACGATGGTATCGTGACCCTTACTCCAGATGAAACCTCTAAGACAGGTAACTTCAGTCTGAAGAGTAAGATCAATATGAACCAAAGCTTCAAGCTGACTGGTGGAGTTAACCTTGGTGATAAGACTCAGGAACGCTATGGTGCCGATGGTATTGGTTTTGCCTTCCATACAGGGAATACAACAGACCTAGGTGCCGATGGTGGTAACCTTGGTATTGGTGGTTTGCGTAACGCGAATGGTTTCAAGCTGGATACTTTCTGGAACGTCCACACACCACCGAAAGGGAACCGTTTTGATACTAGCAATACGGACTCATTCCAATATGGTTGGGCGGAAGACCCTCGTCTGGGACAATTCGGTGCCTGGGTAAATACTACTCATAAAAAAGTTCGTGGTGGAGGTATCTTCACTGGTGGTGAGTATGACCGCTGGTGGGCTGAGACAGATGCTGGTAGTGCTCAACGTCTAGACTCAAGTGACTTGGATGGTCGTTTCCACAGATTTGCTATCCAGTATGACGGTGTAACCAAGGAATTAACTGTCTCTTACGAAAGTAATCTTGGGATTAAGCAATGGAAGAAGAAAGTTTCTACTCCAGAACAACTGATGTCCATGGTGGTTACGGCGACGACTGGTAACTACAAGAACTTGCAACAGTTCCAAATCAA
>CAJPQE010000082.1:0-8442 GCA_905372795.1 Streptococcus cristatus
TATCAGGAAGTAGCCAAGCTGGTTTTGTCTGCATTTTTGGATGATTTTTCTGAAGCAGAGCTGGACCACTGTATCAACCATGCTTACGACAGCAAGTTTGATGATGCGGCGATTGCTCCCTTGGTCAAGCTGGATGGTCAGTATAATCTAGAGCTTTTCCACGGAGCGACCATTGCCTTCAAGGACATGGCTTTGTCCATCCTGCCTCACTTGATGACAACCGCAGCCAAAAAGCACGGCTTGGAAAACAAAATTGTCATTTTGACGGCGACTTCTGGCGACACAGGCAAGGCGGCTATGGCAGGCTTTGCGGACGTTCCTGGGACTGAGATTATCGTCTTTTATCCCAAAGACGGTGTCAGCAAGGTTCAAGAGCTGCAAATGACGACGCAGACAGGTGCCAATACGCATGTGGTGGCCATTGACGGCAACTTTGATGATGCCCAGACCAATGTCAAGCACATGTTCAATGACACAGACTTGCGGGCTCGTCTCTTGGAGCACAAACTTCAGTTTTCATCAGCCAACTCCATGAATATCGGCCGTTTGGTGCCGCAGATTGTTTATTATGTCTATGCTTACGCTCAGTTGGTGAAGACTGGGGAAATCGCAGCAGGCGACAAGGTCAATTTTACCGTTCCGACAGGTAATTTTGGGAATATCTTGGCGGCCTACTATGCCAAGCAAATCGGTCTGCCAGTTGGCAAGCTGATCTGTGCATCGAATGAAAACAATGTTCTGACGGACTTCTTCAAGACTCAGGTTTATGACAAGAAGCGGAGCTTCAAGGTGACATCTAGTCCGTCCATGGATATTTTGGTTTCCTCTAACTTGGAGCGTTTGATTTTCCATCTGTCTGGTAACAGCGCTGAGAAAACGGCTGCCCTGATGGCGGCTCTGAATGATCATGGACAATATGAACTGACGGACTTTGATGCTGAGATTTTAGAGCTTTTTGCGGCTGACTATGCAACAGAGCAAGAAACAGCTGCTGAAATCAAGCGGGTCTATCAAGCCTCTAACTACATCGAAGACCCTCATACAGCCGTTGCGTCTGCTGTCTATCAAAAATATCTGGCCGAGACAGGTGATCAGCGCAAGACTGTTATCGCGTCTACCGCTAGTCCTTATAAATTCCCAGTCGTGGCTGTTGAGGCTGTGACTGGCCAAACAGGACTCAGTGACTTTGAGGCTTTGGGCCAACTGCACGAACTTTCTGGCGTAGCCCTGCCACCAGCTGTGGACGGCTTAGAAACGGCACCGGTTCGCCACAAAACCACAGTCGCTACAGACCAAATGCAGGCAGCAGTCGAAGATTACTTGGAATTGTAAAAATGGCTTAGAAAGCCTAAAATCAGCTGGATATCTGGCTGATTTTTTAGTATTGTAGAGTTTTCAATCTTTTTACAGTCCAAGAACTTGGAAATCTCTAAGATAGTTCTCTTATTTACAAAAGAAGTTCTCATTTTATTTATGCTATACTAGTGTCATAAAGTTAGGAAACGTCGCTTGCATTAAGCTGGTAGTTCTTACTGCATAGTTATTTAATTATATAGGCTTTATCAAGTAAGCTACATTCCTTGTGGATATTGCAAAGGAATCGATCGGTATTTCTAGAAAGGATTTGTTATGAACGAAATTATCGTCAATGAAAGCATTGAAATGGTCGATAAATTTTTAAGTTTGGTCACGATTGATTTGGCCGACGATCTTGACAGACAGTTGGCAGCAGCCTATATTTTTGGGATGTTAAATGGAAAGGCACAAAAGGATTCCATTAGTCCAGAAAATGTCCAAGCCCTGATGATTCGAATTGGTATTGAAAAGCTTCAGTATACTCCCGAGCTAGCCTTTGAAATGACACAGTTTGTCATCAATGCGACGGATAAGGAATTTCACCCAACGGTTCATGCGATTATCCACAGAGGTCTAGAAGGCTACTTTCTATATTCCGACAGTCAATTTGGCGCTCTTTCAGATGATTTTAAGGACATTGTTCAAGTAGTGAAAAGTTAATGTTATAGGGGAGGGCATTCGATTTTATAATCGGACTTATTTCGTCAGTTTTCAAACCGGAGGAACATATGGAAAAACAGATTAATGAGAAAATGCCAGAGATTATTTATAAAGTGAATGATATGATTCTGGTAGATTGGTCTGTTTTTACAATCAAGGTGGATGAAATAACAAAGCCTCTTTAGATTTTGACTATACACCATGGAATGAAAGTGAATTTGGACTAAGTTCTCGAGTAGATTTCTTTGAATATAAATATCTCGGAAAGCAACCAGCTAATGAAAAAGAACTTGAGCAGTTCAAGGCTATGGAAGCCTTCCAGAAGGAACATAATGGAAAATAGATATTTCTAAGATGTTGGAAACGATCTAGTCTAGTAGTAGGCGAGGTAAGTGATTGTGATGTTAAATAATTTGAAATGTTTTGGTAGACTTTCTAATTTTGAGATAAGTGAACTGGAACAAAGGTTAGACTTGAAGTTTCCATCAGATTATAAAGAATTTTTATCTTTTTCAAATGGTGGTTATGTGGAGAATGAATATATGCTTATTCAGGCACCTAGCTTGACAGATGAGCTACTCATTAATTTCTTTCTGGGCAAAAATGAGGATAAGAATGTTGATCTAGTTTCCTGGAATCATGACTTTAATGGTGAACTTCCGTCGTCTACTTATATTTTTGCGGTTGAATATGGTGGAGGTATGTTTATTCATATTTTGGAAGGAGCGGATAGAGGTATTTATTTTGGGGACAGTAATTTTGGTCTTCCAGAAACATCTGATGAAGAGAATGTATTTTTCTTGGCAAACACCTTCTCAGATTTTTTAGCAATGATAAAAGTTGAAAAGAAATAAGTTCAGCGCCACCCTCGAGGTGGCCTTCTTATTAGCAGAAGAAGTTCTCATTTTATTTATGTTATACTAGAATCATATAATTAGCAAAGGTCATTTTAAGTTTTGAAGAAGTGAGCTTGAAAGGTGGTCTCGCGCTCTCAGCAAATATCAATATCAAAGTAAGCAGACCAGATTGGTGAGGTGATCGAATGGTTAAATTTTCAAAAATAGATAATCAACTAAAAAAAGAATTGAAAAAAGTTCAGCGCAATGCAGCAAAAAAATTACAGTTGAAGTCCCGCGATTGGGCATATTTCAACAAAGTAGGAGACTATCTGGTTATATATATGATGGATATTGCCTTTCCAGATAATGAGTTTCGTTTGAAAATTAGCCCTTATATCAAGCCATATATTTTTGACGATATCTTTTGGGAAGTTTTTGATATGGCGAGTAATTCGCAGGAGCCAATGAGTCTTCGAGCAGTAGGAGCCTTTACAGTCGATAGTTTATCATTACCATATAAAATGTTCAAAGAAGAATGGACGATGGAGGATATTGACTTAGAAAAAGTATAATCTAAGGTTTTTGAGGTACTCTCAGAAGTGCATGAAGAAGTCTTAAAACTAATAAATAGCTTCCCAACTTTTGAAGATTTTTACGCCTATGCAGTCGAGAATGGACCAAGCCTTGTGGGTTATGATTTAATAGGAATGCTGTTAATGATCCACCGGGAGCAGTATGCAAAGGCACTCCAAATGGCTGAAGATTTGATCGAAAATCGTAAACATGGAAAATTCCAAAATAAGGGTAAATGGATCAATGAATATATCGTGGATTATTGTAAAGAAAGGCTTTAGCTAGACAGTGGCATCTAATCCCAGTTTTAACTTGAAATTAACACAACCTAACTGGAGGATAACATGGAAGAACAAATCAATGAAAAGATTATCGAGATTGTACATCAAGCCAACGGTATGATTCCAGTTGAGTGGGATGATTTGTATATTGTAATTGAAATGGACAAGACATACAGTGGGGAAGTCTATTTTTATTTTAAATATAAGAATGAATATCACTATTATTTATACATTCCTAGAGATTTTGGTGTAGATAAATTCGAAATTTATAGTCAAACAGATCGATTGTTTGAGAAGTCGCAAGAATTAAAAAAAGTATTTGTTGAAAATGACTTGGCAGCTTGGTATATTTGTATCATTCATCTGGATGAAAACAATAAGTTATCAGTAGACTTTGACTATGCACCTTGGAATAAAAGTGGCTTTGGACCAACTGATCGTAAGAACTTTTTCGGATATAAGTTTCTTGGTTTTGAACCTCGAGATGAAAAAGAGCTTGAACAGTTCAGGGAAATGGAAGCCTTCCAGAAGGAACATAATAGGCAGTAGTTTGATTGGATTAGGAATTTTTGTGGATGACGAGTTATAAAAAAATCATGAACATTGCTCTGCCGGCTATGGCGGAGAACTTTTTGCAGATGCTCATGGGGATGGTCGACAGCTATCTGGTGGCCAGTCTGGGGCTGATTGCGATTTCTGGTGTCTCGGTGGCCGGCAACATCATTACCATTTATCAGGCAATCTTTATCGCGCTAGGGGCTGCTGTTTCCAGTCTCATCTCCAAGACTCTGGCTCAAGGAGACAAGGAGTGTTTGGCCTATCATACAGCTGAGGCTATCAAACTGACGCTGCTTCTGAGCCTTCTATTGGGGCTGATTTCTCTGATCTTTGGCAGGCAGATGCTGGATCTGCTGGGGACGGAAAAAGAGGTGGCTGAAGCAGGCGGTCTGTATCTGGCTCTGGTTGGTGGAACAATTGTCCTACTAGGCTTGATGACTTCCTTTGGAGCTCTGGTGCGGGTCACGCGCAATCCTAGATTCCCCATGTATGTCAGTCTTCTGACCAATGTGCTTAATGCTCTCTTTTCTGGTCTGGGGATTTATGTCTTTCAGCTTGGCATTGTTGGTGTAGCGCTGGGGACTGTGCTGGCTCGTCTAGTTGGTGTACTGATTCTTTGGCGGGAGCTAGACTTGTCCACGATCCGCTGGAGCTGGAGCTTAGATGGCGAGCTCTTGCGCCTGTCTTTGCCGGCTGCTGGAGAGCGCCTCATGATGCGGGCGGGCGATGTGGTGATTATCGCCATTGTGGTCGTCTTTGGGACGGATGCAGTAGCGGGGAATGCCATCGGGGAAGTCCTGACTCAGTTTAACTACATGCCGGCCTTTGGGGTCGCGACAGCAACAGTCATGCTAGTAGCCCATGCGGTTGGCGAGGGAGATATGCAAGCGGTCGGTCTGATTCGTCAGCGGTCCTTCTGGCTGTCTTTTGCTTGTATGCTGCCCTTGGCTCTAGGCATTTTCGCCCTTGGTCGACCGCTGACCTTGCTCTATACAGATAATAGCGGAGCAATCACAGCCAGTCTTTCGGTCATCCTCTTTTCTCTGCTGGGAACTCCCATGGCAGCTGGGACCGTGATTTACACAGCGGTTTGGCAGGGGCTGGGCAATGCCAGACTGCCCTTTTATGCCACGACTATTGGTATGTGGCTGATTCGCATCGTCTCAGGATATTTACTAGGTGTGACCTTTGGCTTGGGTCTGCCGGGAGTCTGGGCTGGGACTCTCTTGGACAATGGCTTCCGCTGGCTATTTTTAAAGGTTTTATTTGACAGAAAAATGAGGAAAATCACATGACAACAGCGTTTATTTGGGATTTGGATGGCACCTTGCTGGACTCTTACGATGCTATTTTGGCGGGGATTGAGGAAACCTACGCTCACTATGGTCTGGACTTTGACAGAGAAGGCATCCACAGCTATATCCTAAAGCACTCTGTCCAGAAGCTTTTGGAAAAAGTAGCATCTGAGAAAGGTTTGGACGCTGCCGAGATGAATGCTTTCCGTGGAGCAAGCCTAAAGGAGAAGAATGCTCAGGTCCATCTGATGGAAGGATCGGCGGAGCTACTGGCTTGGGCTAAAGAGCAGGGCATTGTCCAGTTCGTCTATACCCACAAGGGACTCAATGCCCATCAAATCTTGCAAGACTTGGGCATTCATGACTATTTTACAGAAATCATCACAACGGCCAATGGCTTTAAGCGCAAGCCCCACCCAGAGGGTGTCGACTATCTGCTCGCGAAATATGGCCTGGATAAGCAGGAAACCTACTATATCGGGGACCGGACCCTAGATGTAGATGTCGCAGTCAATAGTGGCATCCAGAGCATTAACTTCTGTGACTACCGATCAGAAATCAATCAGAAAATAGAGAAGCTGATGGATATCCAGCATCTATTTACAAGATAAAAAGCAGACCAGAACTGATCTACTGTCAGTCTAGCCTGCTTTTTCTTTTACATATGCTCAATGTGAAGTTCGAGCAAGAACTCAAGAGCCCCGGGAGTACAGTTCTTTTTTTCAATAGGGAAACCAACAATTGGTCCCAACATGATATAAAAATCTTCCTTAGTATGAAAAACTTTGACGATGTCATCATAGCTATAAAGAAACTCTCCTCGTTTGCTTTTTACAGAGAATTTATCTTTCTCAAATATAAGAGTTTGCTCCATATCCTTCCAGAAAGGAGTTTTTCGATAGGCCTTCCTTATCTGAAAGTCCGTGCCAAAGTACATTATTGGGAATATAATCAAAGATGCAAATAGCACGGTAAACACAGAAAATCGCTTCAGTTGCTCAGGTATAAAGGTCAGATAGAGCGACATGATTCCTATAAAGATGAGAATATTTAGTAAAAATCCTTTTCCACGTATGAAAACAGACCATGCAAATCGTTGATACACTTCCTCAGTCACAAGAGTTGGAATGGTTATTGGGAACATGCTTCACCTCCTAGTTTTTATTATTATACCATAGAAGAGAGATAAGATATAGCTGGCTCTTGCTAGGCGATACCATCTTTTATAGGAGGTGAGTGATTTTTTCGTTTTTATCTAAAACCAGCACATCTGGCATGCTTAGGCTGCGCCAGAAGTCATAATCAATGCTGGAGTCAAATGCGCTCAGCAAGATGCAAATCAGATTGCCGTGGGAACTGATGATAATTTCTTCGTTTTGATGTTTGATTTCTAGCTCATGAAGAAAGGCTAAGGTTCGCTGTTTAGCTTGTTGATTAGACTCGCCACCAACGAGTGAAAATGTTGGCCGTGACCAAAGTTTCATGAGGGCTTCTTCAAAATCTGGGTCGGCAATCGCTTGACTACTTAGCTTTCGCTCTATTAACCGATTGTCGGTTTGAATAGCGAGTTTCAGACTCTGAGCCAAAGGCTCAACCGTTTGGATGGCTCTTCGGTAGGGGCTAGAATAAATGGCGGTAATGGGTTTGTCTGCTAAAAAGTCAAGCTGCGCCAAGGAGGCTTGCCCTTTATCTGATAATGGTCGGTTGATTTCATCAGGTGTATAGCTAGAATGAGCATGACGGATAAAATAGTAGGTGTTGTTCATAAGATGATTATAGCAAAATTTAAATCTCAATTCACTTTCTACCTATTTTCCACGCCGCCTTTTCTGTCTTTGTCCGCCTTTCGTGTTATAATAAACCTATGGAAAAAAAGAACAAATTATTATTAATTGACGGTTCGTCCGTTGCTTTTCGCGCTTTTTTTGCGCTTTATAATCAAATCGACCGTTTCAAGAGTCCATCGGGTTTGCACACCAATGCTATTTATGGCTTCCACCTCATGCTCAATCATCTCTTGGAGCGCGTGCAGCCGACCCATGTCCTAGTAGCTTTTGATGCTGGCAAGACGACCTTCCGGACCGAGATGTACGCCGATTATAAGGCAGGTCGGGCCAAGACACCGGATGAATTTCGTGAGCAGCTGCCCTTTATACGAGAAATGCTGGACTACTTAGGCATCCGCTACTATGACTTGGCTCAGTACGAGGCGGATGACATCATCGGGACCTTGGACAAGATGGCTGAAAAGACAGCTGTGCCTTACGATGTGACCATTGTCAGCGGCGATAAAGACTTGATTCAGCTGACGGATGATAATACCGTGGTGGAGATTTCTAAGAAAGGCGTGGCTGAGTTTGAGGAATTTACCCCAGCCTACCTTATGGAAAAGATGGGCATCACGCCAGAGCAGTTCATTGACCTCAAGGCGCTGATGGGCGATCAGTCGGACAATATCCCCGGCGTGACCAAGATTGGTGAGAAGACTGGCCTCAAGCTCCTTTTGGAGTATGGCTCTTTGGAAAATCTCTATGAAAATATTGACCAGCTCAAGGCTTCCAAGATGAAGGAAAATCTGATCAATGACAAGGACAAGGCCTTCTTATCAAAAACCCTAGCCACTATCAATACTCAGGCTCCGATTAAAATCGGGCTGGATGATTTGGTTTACAGCGGTCCACAGGTAGAGGCCCTGAGCAAGTTCTACGACGAGATGGGCTTCAAGCAGCTCAAGGCTCAGCTAGGAACTGGTCAAGAGCCGGTAGAAGTCAAACCAATTGAATTTACCAAAGTGACTGAGGTCACAGAGGATATGCTGGCACCAGAGCAATTTTTCTATTTTGAAATTTTGGGTGACAACTACCACAAGGAAGAGATTGT